>NZ_MCYD01000564.1:0-18113 GCF_002876325.1 Vibrio sp. 10N.261.52.A1 | reverse complement strand
CTATTAATGTTGGAATCCGCCCAAGGACAACACATCACGATTCAAGCTTCAGGTACTGATTCACAACAAGCACTTGATGCCGTTTGCCACCTTATCGAAGATAAATTTGATGAGGGTGAGTAGCTAAGACGCTTTACTCACAACGACGCAAACTCAAACGGTGAACCAACCTATATTAAATCTTAGTTCTACCTAAGTTTATGATTTAAATAAGCCCTAGAATTAAGTTACTATTCCAAGCATTGTAAGAATAATGAGATAGGAGGAAAATATGGCAGAGCAATTAGAATTCGACCAAGCTCACCAAACCCTCCAAGAAGTCAGCGAAGCCCTAGAAAACGGCCGATTTGTACACGTACGCCGACAACTTCAGGACATGGAGCCTGAGGATATTGCACACCTTTTAGAAGCCTCCCCTCGCAAAAGTCGTGACGTACTCTGGCAACTCACCGATCCAGAAGACTACGGTGAAATTCTTGATGAACTAAACGAAGACGTCAAAGATGCTCTTGTGTCAAAAATGGCGCCAGAGACCTTGGCCGAAGCGACCGAGGGCATGGAAACAGATGACGTCGCGTACGTACTTCGAAGCCTGCCTGATGATGTTTCTCGCGAAGTCCTTTCTCAAATGGACTCCGCCGATCGTGCACTAGTTGAAACCGCGCTGTCGTACCCAGAAGACTCTGCCGGTGCGATAATGAATACCGACGTAATCACGATTCGTGGTGATGTCGATGTCGACGTTGTATTACGTTATTTGCGTATGCGTGGCGAACTGCCTGATGCAACCGATGCTCTGTATGTCATTGATGAAGAAGAGCGCCTTATTGGTAACTTGTCACTGACCACACTGATTACGACTCAGCCTGATATTGCAGTTTCAGAAGTGATGGACGATGCAGATGAAGCCATCTCTGTAGAGACCAGTGCGTCAGATATCGCGAGCTTATTTGAACGTCGTAACTGGGTTTCAGCACCGGTTGTCGACAGCAACCAACATCTCGTTGGTCGTATCACCATCGATGACGTGGTTGATGTTATCCGTGAAGATGCCGAACACTCAATGATGAGTATGGCGGGTATGGATGATGACGAAGATACCTTCGCACCAGTCGTAAAATCCGCTCGTCGTCGTAGCGTCTGGCTTGGTGCTAACGTTCTAGCAGCGCTTGCTGCCGCATCGGTTTCCAACATGTTTGAAGCAACGCTCGACCAAATGGCTGCGATTGCGGTTCTGATGACGATTGTACCGTCGATGGGTGGTGTTGCTGGTAACCAAACTGTTGCTCTAGTGATTCGTGGTTTAGCACTTGGTCACATCGGTGACAGTAACAAACGCGAACTACTATTCAAAGAGGCGGCTATCGGCTTCCTCAATGGCGTTATATGGGCCGTTATCATTGGTGGTATTGTGGTAGCTTGGAAAGGCAACTGGATACTGGGAGGCATCATCTCAGCCGCAATGATGACCAACTTGATAGTGGCTGGTATCGCCGGTGTAACCATTCCAGTGATGCTGAAGAAGATGAATATCGACCCAGCATTAGCCGGTGGTATGGCACTAACTACAGTAACCGATGTTATTGGCCTATCGGTGTTCTTAGGCTTAGCGACCATACTTATCTAAGTTGTCGTCATAAAGCGCTTTAACAGCGAAACACTGCATACAAAAAGGGAGCCATTGGCTCCCTTTTTTAGTTCATCAATATGGCATTAAGTGACTTATTCGCCTGCCACTTTCATAGACTCAAGCAGGATAGAACCCGTTTGAATTTGCGAGCGTGTTTCAACGTCGTTACCGACTGCAACGATCTGATTGAACATGTCTTTTAGGTTACCCGCGATAGTCACTTCCGATACTGGGTATTGGATTTCTCCATTCTCAACCCAGAAACCTGCCGCGCCACGAGAGTAATCACCCGTTACAGTATTCACGCCTTGGCCCATCACTTCAGTTACGAGGAAGCCAGTGCCCAACTCTTTAAGCATCTGCTCAAAGTTTTGGCCTGTCGATTTAACGAACCAGTTATGAATACCACCAGCATGCCCCGTCGGAGTCATATCCATTTTACGTGCTGCGTAACTCGTTAGTAGGTAGGTTGCAAGTACACCATCAGTGATGATTTCACGATCTTGAGTAAGCACACCTTCACTATCAAATGGGCTCGACGCCAAACCGCGTAGGATATGAGGACGCTCAGAGATGTTGAACCAATCCGGCAAGATTTTCTGACCTAGATGATCCAATAGGAAAGACGCTTTGCGATACAGGTTACCACCGCTGATCGCCATCACTAGGTGGCCAATAAGGCCAGTTGCCACATCATTAGCGAACATGATCGGGTATTGACCTGTTGCTAGCTTTTTCGCATCTAAGCGGCTAATGGTCTTTTCTGCTGCTTCTTGACCTACGCGCTCAGGCGTCCATAGCTCATCACGGTGACGTGCAACGGTATAGCTGTAGTCACGTTCCATTTCACCATTAGCACCCTGACCAATCACGCAACAGCTCGTACTATGACGGCTAGATGCATAACTTGCTAGCAAACCGTGGCTGTTACCATAGACCTTAACACCGTAGTGGCTGTCGTAACTCGCGCCATCACTTTGTTTGATCTTGTCGCTATAAGCTAATGCTTGCTTCTCAGCAGCAATCGCAATCTCAGCGGCATAGTCTGGGTTTGGTTCATCAGGGTGAAAAAGGTCCAAGTCTGGAATCTCTTTCACCATGTATTCTTTTGCTGCAGGGCCAGCGAACGGATCTTCTGAGGTGTACTGAGCGATATCGAGTGCAGCTGCGACTGTTTGAGCAATCGCTTTTTCACTCAGATCAGATGTAGATGCACTGCCTTTTTTCTGGCCGCGATAAACAGTAATGCCTAGCGCACCATCACTATTAAATTCAACGTTTTCCACTTCACACATGCGTGTTGAAACACTCAAACCCGTTGACTTAGTAATAGCGACCTCAGCGGCGTCGGCACTCACAGAGGCCATGTCCAACGCTTTTGCAACTGCGGCTTCTAGATCAACTCTTTGCTGGGCGACTTGCTGTTTTACATCCATATCTATTCTAATTTTGTAGGTCAATATTACGTAGGATAACAAGAATTTCGCTTTCTCCCCAAGATTCTTGCTAAAATAGGCAATATATTCGTTTGAGATAGTGACATAGGCAGAAAAGATGGCTCGCAAAAACCAAAAAGCTCCATGGGAACCAGAAGAAGAAATCATCTGGGTAAGTAAAACCGAAATGAAAACGGACATGGAAGCCCTACAGAAACTAGGGGAAGAACTTGTTACCCTAAAGCCATCAGTATTAGAGAAATTCCCTCTGTCTGAAGATTTGGCACTCGCGATTAAAGACGCACAACGCTTTAAGAACGAAGCAAAACGTCGCCAGCTTCAATACATTGGTAAGATCATGCGTAACATCGACCCAGAGCCGATTCAAGCGGCTTTGGACAAGGTACGTAACAAGCACTCACAAGCAACAGCTGAGCTACACAAGCTTGAGCAACTGCGTGACCGTATCGTTGAAGAAGGTGATGCTGCTATTTCAGAAGTCATGGAAATGTATCCTGAAGCAGACCGTCAACGTCTTCGCCAATTGGCGCGTCAAGCTAACAAAGAGAAGAAAGCAAACAAGCCAGCAAAGGCTTTCCGTGAGATCTTCCAAATTCTGAAAGAGCTAAAACAAGAAGACTAATCCGTCATCGCTTTATCAGTTACCAAAAAAAGACCTAGCACGTGCTAGGTCTTTTTTTGATTCTGCCGGTAATTAAGTACTACTCGCCAGCTCTAACAAACGAGCTCAGCTCTGGCTGAGGGTGGTCGACAGTGAGTACCTCAATTGAGTCCTCAACCAATACCTTCCCCAAAGCAACGAACACAAATTTATTCGCAATGCTACGCGCATCACCTAAATGGTGCGTCACCATCAAAACCGTAATATTTCGCTCTGCCGCTAATCGCTTCACTAAGCTAAGCATCTCTTCTCGCAGCAAAGGATCAAGCGCAGAGAAAGGTTCATCAAGCAGCCAAATATCATGAGGCTGAACAAAACAACGCGCTAAGGCGACACGTTGGCGTTGACCGCCTGATAAGTGCTCAGGCAATCTATCCAAATACTCAGCAACACCAACTTGCGCTGCGGCTTGTTCCACAGATTGCTCTTGGGTTGCGGTAAGCTTTAACCCAGGATGCAACCCTAAACCAATATTTTCACGTACCGTGAGGTGAGCAAATAGGTTGTGTTCTTGAAACAGCATTGCCAAAGGTCGCTGATGTGCTTCTTTGCCAATAAGCGACTGGCCGGCCACTGAAATCTCACCCGATGTTGGCTCAATAAACCCAGCAACCAATGCGAGTAGCGTTGATTTACCCGCACCACTTGGCCCCATCAGAGCAACAATATCACCCTGCTCGGCTTGGAAATCAAAACTAAACAACTCTTGGTGGTAGTGGTAATCCACATCTTTCATCACTAACATCATAGGTTCCTTAACTCTTTAGCTTTGAGCTTCGAGTAAACAAAAATTCAATCAGGCTAAAGCTGCCAACACTCAGTAACAGCAAACTCACTGACACCACAGCAGCCGCTTCCATTTGATAGCTACCTAATAATTGGAATAGATACAAAGGAAGAGTTCTAAAGTCTTGGCTACCAAACAAGGCAATTGCGCTTAGATCGCCCATCGCCAACATAAAACTGATTGAGAAAGCCTGCGCCATCGGTTTACGCAATGCACGCCACTCCACTAACCTAAAGCGAGTAAAGCCAGTCATACCCAAACTGGCACACACATATTGATATTGCTGAGACAGATGCAACATAGGTTGGGCAAGTGTCTTAATCACATAAGGCAGCGCCATTAGGCTATTTACGGCAATCACAATAAAGAAAGCCAAGCTGAACACATCGGTAAATGAACGTAGCAATAAGAAGATACCTGTGCTGATCACTAATCCCGGCGTCACCAAGATAATAGTGCCGATCAGCTCGATTTTATCGGCTCTGATCGTCTTGTTTTGCAAGCGCCACGCACGGCTCGTGAGCAATATAGCGATACCTATGCCAACAGCAATAACACTCGCCAATAAAGCGACTCTCACCGACGTCATCAGCGCCGCCCAAAATGGCTCACTGCTGAGCACTGTCAAGGCTTGAGCGTTAATACCACTAACAAGCACCATCAACAGTGGCGGTAATACGAGTATTGATACCATGATGATCCAAAAGCTATCCCAAGCTTTTGACCACCAGCTGTCTTTAACCAAATACTTCTCTTCCGACAGCTGACTCGCCGTCACTGAGATCGGCTTAGATAGGCGCTGAATACTCACCGCTAACACGCCACATAACAGCATTTGCCATATCGCCAGCAAAGCCCCCGCTTGCAGATCAAAGTCGAATTTAATCGCCTGATAAATAGCGAGCTCAATGGTGGTTGACTTAGGCCCACCGCCCAGCGCCATCACAGTTGCAAAGCTGGTAAAGCACAGCATGAAGACTAAGCCACATACATGGGGTAACTGTTGTCTTAAGCGAGGCCATTCAACCCATTTGAATTTATTCCAATGACTCATGCCTAAATGCGCACACAACTTGTGCTGCTCAGCAGGCACCGTATCTAACGCTTGCAGAAGTAAGCGACTAGCATAAGGCAGGTTGAAGAAGACGTGTGCCAACAAAATACCATTCAGGCCATAAATCGAGAATGGGAGCTCAATGTCGAAGTTCGCCAAGGATTTAGCTAACCACCCACTGTTGCCGTAAATCGCTAACAAACCGAATACACCGACCAACACAGGCAGAACTAAGGTCGACGCAAAGAGTCTTAACAGTAGTGCTCGCCCAAAAAACTGTCTGCGACACAGGGCGTGTGCAATAGGTATAGCAAAACCAACACTCAGCACCGTTGAGAGTGTCGCTTGATAAAAACTGAACTTCGTTACATGCCAATAGTAGGGATCGGACCATACTTGGCTGATATCAAGAGAAGGGGCATTGCTAAGCAATGCCCCTACTGCTGAAACCACGAAGGCGGTAATGAATATCGCGACCCAAATACCGACCTTAGGCGTTTTCTTTATCATAAATTGATTTTTACCGTAAAAAGTCCATTCCAAACATAAAGAATGGCTTTAAATACAGGTCGTTCATTCTTTTAAAAGTAAATTAAAAAGTAAGTGCACTCTGCCATTCACGAATCCAAGGCTTACGCTTCTCGGCGATCTCTTCAGAGCTAAAGCTTAACGCTTGCTGAGGTACCGTCAGTTGTTCGAAACCTTTTGGTAGCTCAACATCCGTCACTGGGTACATCCAGTTGCCTGTCGGCATCGCCGATTGGAATTCATCACTTAGGATAAACGCCATAAACTCATCAGCAAGCTTTTCATTCTTACTGCCTTTGACCTTTGCTGCCACTTCCACTTGAGTGTAATGTCCCTCTTCAAAGTTCGCAGCTGCGTACTTAGAATCGTTCTCCGCAATGATGTGGTAAGCCGGAGAAGTGGTGTAAGACAATACTAAATCAGATTCGCCCTCTAGGAACATAGAGTAAGCTTCAGACCAACCTTTGGTTACCGTCACCGTTTTCTGAGCTAGCTTCTTCCATGCCGCTGTCGCTTGATCACCGTATACCGATTTCATCCAAAGCATCATGCCTTGGCCAGGTGTTGAAGTGCGTGGGTCTTGGTAGATAATCTTCAGGTCTTCACGTTGCTCAACCAACTCTTTCAGACTTTTCGGTGGATTTGCTAGCTTCTCTGTGTTGTAGACAAAAGCGAAGTAGCCAAAGTCATAAGGTACAAAGGTCTTATCATCCCAACCATTAGGCAGTGTTACTGATGAGGTATCAACGTTGTGCTCAGCCAATAAGCCCGTCGCTTTCGCTTCAGCCATCAGATTGTTGTCTAAGCCCAGAACGATGTCAGCTTTGCTGTTAACGCCCTCAAGACGCAAGCGGTTAAGAATAGACACGCCATCTTCAAGCGCGACAAAATTCACATCACAGCCACACTTTTCTTCAAACGCTTTCTCTACGGCAGGACGAGGACCCCAATCCGCAGCAAAAGAGTCATAGGTGTAGACGGTTAACGTATCGTCTGCAGCAAAGGCAGAAAAAGAGATCGCTGTAGTAACAGCAAGGGTAGTTAATGTGAATTTCACTGGACGCTCTCCATGGTCTGAGCGGCACAGGTTTGAGGGAGGAGAACGATAGAGGTTGTTCCTAACTCAATTCCTACGCCAGCATTATCTGGTTCAGGTTTACGGGTCCCAAGCACATGCTTGATCTCAGCTCGCATTCATTATTTGAATGGTTTGCTCCCCGATGAGTGTTCAGAATTGTAATTCGATTTTTAACAATAAGCTATCAAGTTTGGATCAATTACGTTGATCGTAGCCCCATCTAGGCACTAAACCTTGGTCAATACCAAGATGGTCGAGAATGCGCGCCACCATAAAATCGACCAAGTCTTCTATTGACTTAGGTTGGTGATAAAACCCCGGAGCGGCTGGCATGATGGTTACACCCATGGTCGATAGCTTGTGCATGTTCTCTAGATGTAGCGTTGAGAATGGCGTTTCACGAACCACCAATAACAGCTGGCCTCGCTCTTTCATCACCACATCTGCTGCGCGCTCAATCAGGTTATCCGATAACCCATGAGCAATGGATGCCAAACTGCCCGCAGAACATGGGCAGACCACCATCTGCTTCGGCGCTGCAGAACCTGATGCAACTGGAGAGAACCAGTCATCTTTGCCGCATACCACCAGCTTTTCTGGATCGCAGCCCAAGTGCTTAACCAAGGCTTGCTTTGCCGCATCTGGCCCAGCAGGTAACTTAAGCTCATGCTCAGTAGCCAACACCACTCGCGCTGCCGACGAGATCAACAGATAGACCTGATAGTCTGCTGCCAACAAGCATTCAAGCAAGCGCAATCCGTAAGGCGCACCAGATGCGCCAGTAAAAGCAAGAGTTATCGCTTTATCGTGTTTTGTCATGTTCTCAGTTACTTCAATTATAAAGTCGTGGACTGGGTTAACCTTTAAGAGCTAACGCGTCCAACAATTTCTGGTGAATACCACCAAAGCCACCATTACTCATTACCAGAATTTGGTCGCCCGCTTGCGCCTCTGAAACAATTTTAGCAACAAATACATCCATATCGTCACTAACATGTGCAGGCTGATGACAAGCATCTGCGACATCCTGCACCGACCAATCAATGTTGTCCGGTTGGAATAAGTAGGTGGAATCCGCTTGTTTAAGCGAATCAGCCAAGGTTTCTTTATGCACACCACGTTTCATGGTGGCGGAACGAGGCTCTAAAACGGCAATGATTTTTTTCGAGTCGACCTTATTACGTAAGCCGCCGAGCGTAAGTTCAATCGCCGTTGGGTGATGAGCAAAATCATCATAAACAGACACACCAGCTACCTCGCCTTTAAACTCTAGACGACGTTTAGTATTGATGAATTTCGCCAACGATTCACACGCTAAATCTGGTGTCACACCCACATGCCTTGCCGCAGCAATCGCCATAAGAGCATTGTTGACATTATGATCACCAACCAAGTCCCAAACTACTGTACCAACACACTCACCTTGGAAGTAAACTTCAAATTGAGAGCCATCTTTAACTAGCTTTTTGGCATCCCAATCGCCAGCTTCGCCACTCGATTCTGTCTCACTCCAGCAGCCACGTAATAAAACATCTTGAATCGCGGTGTCTTGCTTGGGTGAGAAAATACGACCATTGCCTGGCACAGTTCGCACTAAATGATGGAATTGGCGTTTGATCGCTTCAAGATCGTCAAAGATGTCGGCATGATCGAACTCAAGGTTATTCATTACCAAGGTTCTTGGATGGTAATGAACGAACTTAGAGCGTTTGTCGAAAAAAGCACTGTCGTATTCGTCGGCTTCTACCACGAAGAACATGCTGTCACCTAAGCGAGCAGAGATACCAAAGTTACCCAATACCCCACCAACTAAAAAGCCTGGCGCATAACCGCAGTCTTCTAAGATCCAAGCCAACATACTGGAAGTTGTAGTTTTACCGTGAGTACCGGACACCGCAAGAACCCAGCGGTCATGCAGTAAGAACTCTTGCAGCCATTGTGGACCAGAGGTGTATCTAAGGTTGTTATCCAAAACATACTCAACACATGGGTTACCACGGCTCATCGCATTACCGATAACCACCAGGTCAGGCCTAGGCTCTAGTTGGCTTGGGTCGAACCCTTCAATAATTTCAATCCCTTGCGACTCCAACAAGGTGCTCATTGGTGGGTAAACATTCGCGTCACTACCCGTAACCTTGTGACCTAATTGACGAGCCAATACCGCAGCACCACCCATGAAGGTGCCACAAATTCCTAAGATATGAATATGCATAAATTGCTTCCAAAACGCTTGGCTAAATAAACAGTGCCTAATTAAAACGGCTTGTACTCATTATCATTAAATGACGCTTAAAAGCGAGCAGCAATGCAAAACAAATTGAGTCGACATAGTAAGTGAGATCTGTGTCGCTTAGTTCATTACCATTAAAAAGATCTAAGCCTTAGAATTTAGGTAAGCGTCTAGATGAATAAAGCCCACTTAAGAGGCAAATTCTATGGTGCTCAAATCCCCCCTAATATTCAGAGAAGTTTAAGGAAATAACATGTCTGAGATGCGCACCCTTGGTGAGTTCATTGTTGAGAAACAGAGTGACTTTCCCCATGCAAGTGGTGATCTATCATCCCTTTTGTCATCAATTCGTCTTGCTGCAAAAATTGTTAACCGTGAAATCAACAAAGCAGGTCTTGTCGACATTACTGGCGCTGTTGGTACAGACAACGTTCAAGGTGAAGAGCAGCAGAAGCTAGACCTTTATGCGAACGACAAATTTAAAGCGGCTCTAGAAGCTCGTGACCAAGTTTGTGGTGTAGCAAGTGAAGAAGAAGACGAAGCGGTTGCCTTCAATAAAGAGCTCAACAAAAACGCAAAATACGTCGTGTTGATGGACCCGCTTGATGGTTCATCAAATATCGATGTAAATGTATCGGTTGGTACGATTTTCTCTATCTACCGCCGTGTCTCTCCAATCGGAACACCACCGACTCAAGAAGACTTCCTGCAACCAGGCCACAAACAGGTAGCTGCCGGTTACGTAATTTACGGTTCTTCAACAATGCTGGTTTACACAACGGGTGCTGGCGTAAATGGTTTCACCTACGATCCATCTCTGGGTACTTTCTGTCTATCTCATGAAAACATGATGATTCCAGACGAAGGTAAGATCTACTCGATCAACGAAGGTAACTACATCCGCTTCCCAACCGGTGTTAAGAAGTACATCAAATACTGTCAGGAAAGCGAGCCAAGCGATAACCGCCCTTACACGTCACGTTACATTGGTTCTCTTGTGTCTGATTTCCACCGTAACTTGCTAAAAGGCGGCATCTACTTGTACCCAAGTACAGAGAGCCACCCTCAAGGTAAATTGCGTTTGCTTTATGAATGCAACCCTATTGCTTTCCTTATGGAGCAAGCTGGCGGTATAGCATCAGACGGTGCACAACGTATTATGGATATCAAACCAACAGAGCTACACCAACGTGTGCCTTTCTTCGTTGGTTCAACAAAAATGGTACGTAAAGTAGAAGAGTTTCTTGAGCTGAACCCTGAGTAACCCTCTCATTTCATTCTCAAACTAACGCCATTAAAAAAGCCAGCACCTCAGTGCTGGCTTTTTGTTGTCTCGTAAGGTGATTAACTAGTTAGGAATCATTGTTCCGCTGACACCAGTCACCCGAAAGTATTTCTTTATTAGCTGTTAGATCAAGCTGATACAAATATACCCATGCTAACCCAAATATAGTCTCTATTTGCTCGCGACGATACTCGACAGGCACATCTTCTAGCCGATCGAGCGACGCCAAAACTTCGTCGTTAATCATATAGACCTCCCCAGCGACACTTTTCTTTCCAAAAATCATCGCGGGATAGGCATCTAGGTCAAAAAGAGCGTATTCCTCAGGAGTATCAAATCGCCCAAGTAAATCACAGCCCTTCAAATAATGATGATTCGATTGACCCTGTCTCAAGGTTCCATAAACAAAAACAAGATGCTTCATAAATCCCCCACAAGCCATTCACGCAAGCGCGTTAAATGAATGGCTAAAACATTGCCGATCGAACTCAAACAGCTCTACTCGAACTCAAATTGATAAAGAAGGTCTACCGCACTGTCGAGACCCGAAACGGCTTCAACGTAGAGATCCTGCATCAATCGATAACGAACGGTAAACTCACCAAGCGAATTGAAGATACCAACGCCATACTTAACCTGTAAACCAGGCAGGATGTAACCACTTACCGTGACTTGTGAGTCGTCGCCAGAGCCTGCGGTATCCAGTTGCAAATCTTTTACACCAAAGGCCTCACCAATCTCACCAACGACCTTACCGCTCTTCGCTAAGCTCAAGCCAATTAAGGTCGTTGTCATTGAGCCATTCGACTCGCCATCAATATCTTGACCACGCAAGATGTATGAAAGAGCATTTGCTTGCGGCATCGCAGGATCAGAATAAATCTCAATAGCTGGTTCTGTCGCAGGGCCTGTCACTCGAATACCAGCTGTCACATCATCTTGAGTATTATCAGGATTACGAATCGCATTGATCGCAACGTATGGCTGATCCGGTGGCCCATTCATTAAGATTTTTCCCTCTTCGATAAGCAGGTCTTGTCCAAACGATTGGTAGGTACCGTTAACGATGTTGACCTCGCCCGTCACAAACGGGCCTTGGTCTTTTTGAGCCACATTCAGTTTACCGACCAATTCACCTTCAAGGCCGAAAGCAGACAATTTGAAGTCATCACCGATTGAGATATTAATATTGGTCATCACATTAAATGGAATGGTCGATTCGCCTTCAGGTTGCAGGTCTTTATTCAAAATGACCTGATCAGAAGAAACACCAACTGCAGACGGTGGCAAGTCTTCAACGACAATGCGGCCCCACGGTAATGCAATGTCACCAGTAATTTTTGCAAGCTCAGGCGTAACGTCTATGGTCATATCAGGGACGACCTTAACCTTGACCATAGGTGGAACAACCACCATCAACTCATCAGCAAACACCCTAACATTCGAATGCCATGCTTGGAGATCTTGCCACTCACCAGAGCCTTCGATATCCAACTGACCATCTGGTGTTTCCACGTTAGCGTCAAGCTTAGCGCTATAACCATTAAAGTCGAGAGCAATGCGGCCATCCTTCACATCAATAGGAGTTACATCACCTTTGACTTGAATTCCATCCACAGAGAATTGACCAAAAACTTGAGGGTGCATCAAAGAACCTTTCACCTGCAGGTCACTCGCAAGGTCGGCTTTCAACAAGCTGTATTCACCTAAAATTGGCTGTAAGAAATCCAAATGGAAGGTCGTCAACTTAATCGCAGCATCGACCATTTTATCTTGTGCAAGAACATCAGACAGCGACACGGTACCAGACAGGTCACCGTTATCGGAAACATCCAGTTTGAAGTCTGCATCTAGCTTGTTGTCTTTCAGTTGAGCGTTTAGGGCAACGCTCTCCCAACCGATTGTGATTGGTTCACCCACTTGCTGTACAGCCTGACCTTTTGGCATATCAAGGTTTACTGTTACCTCTGGCTGGCCTTGTTCCGACCACTTAGCATGAGCTTTAACATTTACTAAGCCTTGTAGCTCAGTCTCTTTTGGAACAAAGGCTTTAATCTGATCGAAGTCGAACTGATTGATTGCAATCTTAGCCTCACCCGACTTCCCAGCACGGATGTCTTCGTCCAGACACACACTCGAACCAGCTTGCTTCCAACAGTGCGCTTGAACATCAGCAAACTGCTTGTCGACATCCGCCTTAATAGAGACAGGTTTATCAAGCACCCAAGGGCCTTGTTGAGTCGTGATTTTTACTCGGTCTAACGAGCCATCCCAAATGAGAGAAGGCTTCTGAATCAACTCGCCAGAAATTGCTAGGCTTGTAGAGACAATGTCAGATATCACATCTAGAGTCACAGTGTGCTTTTTCTCACCGCCACTTACCGTCAAGTCGATGCTTTCGACGTTTTGTTCTTGATAAGTTAAATTTTTAGCCTTTAAAGCAAGGTCAGCTTGCGCTTCGGGTAACGGAAGTGGGACCACAGAACCATTAAGTGATAATGACTCAAGCGTTGCCTCGTTATTCCAGTCCACCTTATTTACATTCAGTGTCAGGTCGACCTTAGGCTCTTGAGTTGGACCGCTAAGTTGGATGTTACCAATCACTTGTCCTTTCAAATCAGGAACACTTTTCACCAGCTCAGGGAAATAAATATCAACACCCATATCCCACTGTTTATCAAGCTGCCCCTGAGCCTTAATCGAGTTCACACCGTGCGCCAAACTCAAGCCACTGGTTTTCAGTTTAGGCTCACCACTTGCACTACGATCGGACGCCGACAACTGACCTTCAATATCCAGAGGGTAATCACGCAAGATACCCTCGATATCAAGCTTAGGTAACTCAATCGCCCAGCCACCAGCCTCAGTCAATTCACCCGAGGTCACTAAGCTACCGCTGATTTTACCTTCCGCTTCAGGCCACTGTAGACCAGGTTGAATGTCTTTTAGGGATACATCCGCTTGCCAGTTAACAAGCTTTGCCCAGTTAGCTTTGACCGTACCGTTGAGCTCACCGCCCAAGGTGTTCAATTTCAGTCGCTCAAGCTCTATTTGTTCAGTGGTACCTTTACCCTGTAAGTCGATGGCTAGGGCTGGAATCTCCTTACCGTCCGCCTCACCTTTAAGCTGAACATTAAAGCCATCTAATGAACCATCGGCTTTAAAGCGTTCAATTTCGGCTTGATAATCGCTTTTACCAGTTAGAGGCCATTGCACTTGCCCATCTTCTAGCAGTAAATCAAATGGCAATGTTGGCTCTAAAGGTTGAAGTTCTCCAGAGAGTTTGGCTTCTATCAAGTCAGAAAACTGCGAGTCGAGCTGTAGTTTGGCCACACTGCCTTGTGCTTTCAGTGATAACTTCTGACCAGCAAGGTCGGTTTCCTTCACCTTAGCGTCCAATGAAAGCTCTAATGGGTAGCCATCTTTCAGCTCAACCTTAGTAGAAAGGTTCGCGCTCGCCTGTGGCATGTCGAGTTCAAGAGTGGATACATCAACAGTATTTTTTCCAGCTCGCACTTCAAGCCCAAGGTGATTAACAACGATGGGCGTCTCTTGCTCTAAAGTGAAACGATTGAGATCAAAGCGCTCTAGTACAACCTGTAATGGAATCCAAACCTCAGGCAGCTCTATCGCGGTTTTAACGGCAGGTTCAGGCTCAACGACTTCTGTTTTTTGCTCTTCAGTTGATTCAGCAAGTTTAACTTTTAGGTCATTGAACAAGGTTGGCGATACTGTCAGCCTTTCACCTTGCATATTCAAAGCTGTTGAGAACAAGCTCCATTCAATCTCATTACCCAAGATGTTCAGCTTAATATCAGATAAAGCGATGCGATTGATGGTGATTGGAAGTGGCGTTTTTACCGACTTAAGAGGTGGCGTTGGCTCAGTCTCTTCTGTAGAGGCAGGAGGAAGCTCCGTAAAAGCAAAATCTAGCCCCTGAATTGCAATGCGATCAACACACAACTTAGGATCGAGCAAACAACGAGGATTAATAGCCAATACCAGTTTTTCCACTTTGGTATCGATATGGAGGCTATCATCTTTGAATTGAACATTATTAAGTGTGAAGTGCGGGAACAGAGCACCTTTTGTGCTCCCCACTTTAAGTTGTGGCAGAGCTTTTTCAGCGCCCCACAACACAGTGTTTAAGCCAGGGTTTGTAAACAATACAAAACCTAACAGGGCTATTAACAACAGCAAAATGGACGTCAGTGAAATCGACGTCCATTTTATGCATTTGCCCATCACTTTGATCATAACTCTGGTCCTAAACTAAAGTGCAATTGGAACTCGTCACCTTTCTCTGCATCTAGCCCCCATGCAAAGTCAAGGCTGACAGGCCCAACAGGCGACGCCCAACGAACACCAACACCTGTACCACGTTTCCACTCTGGTTTATCGTTGAACGCATCACCTATATCGTAAAAGGCTGCTCCCCACCAGTTTCCAACTAAACGGTATTGATATTCAAACGAGCTGGTTGCGATAAACTTAGCACCCGTTAATGCGTTACTTTCATCACGAGGAGAGATCGATTCGTAGCCATAACCACGGATACTGTTGTCACCACCGGCGAAGAATCTTAGTGAGGGAGACAGTTTCTCAAATTCATCAGCAAAGTTACCACCAAACTGCAGGCGGGTTAGACCGCGGTGATTGTTCCCGATACTTCTGATCCAAGCCGTTCGTCCTTGAAAACGTACCACCTTGGTTTCCGACAATAAGGTGTCATCACCCGCTTCAACCATGATGGTTTGTTTATCACCCCACATCGGCATCGAACCACCACGTGTTCGAGTTCGTGAAAACGAAATACCCGGCAAGACGAATTGCGCCAAATCGTCTTGTAAACCTTGCTCATAGTTTTCAACCAAGTATCGAATGAAGACAGTACGTTGCCAGCCGTTATCAAGACGCCAATACCTCTCTAGCGCTAAGTTCGACTCCAAACTCTTGGTATCACGATTATCGAGGTTCTTCATCCCGTACTTAACTTGGTAATAGTCGTTGAGCACATCATCTAGTGGAATTTTATAAGTCGCAGTAATCGTCTGTTCAGGTTTGGATATCGACAAACTACTATTAAAACTATGACCAAGTTCGTTAACCCAAGGTTTCTTCCATTTGAGCGTACCTTTCACACCAAGGTCGGTAGAGACACCAATACCCGTTTCAATCTGGTTACGCGCTTGCGGAGCAAGGCTAACCTTCATCGGAATTTCTCTACCTTCACCTAATTGGCTTAAATCAGGCGCAACAAAAACCGAAGAAAACCAATCCGTATTGGACAAGTTCTGGTTGTACTCACCCACTTTAGTAATCGAATAAGGCTCACCATCTTCAAAGGTCTTGAGAGATTGAACCTTATCGTCCTCGATTTGACTTCCAGTCACTGTGGTTTTGCCAAAGTGGTAGCGAATACCACTGTTGTAATGAAGGCGAACATAAGCACGGTTCAATTCAGGCGCAACCTCTAGCTTACTGACTTCATATGTGCCATCAAAGTAACCTTTAGCCAGACCGAGATTACGAATCGAAGACTTCAAAGAGTCGTAATTACCATGATTTAAAATAGTGCCTTTAGAGAGCTTACTCTTGGCAATTAAGGCTAAAAAGTCTGGATCATCTTTGGCTTCACCGCTCAGTACGATGTCTGATTCATAGATACGAACAGGCTCTCCCTGCTCAACCGTCACCGTGAGCTCAGTTTCATCTTCAGAGTGGGAAAAAGTAATGGTGGGTTGGTAATAACCTAATGCATTGAGGGCTTCTTTAATCATAGACTCCAAACGAGACTGGAATCTTAGTGATACCGCATACTCTTCTTCAGGCACAGCACTTAGATAAGCATCTACATTATCTTCAAGCGCTCCATCAAGCCCTTTAATTTCAAGGGAAACGTCAGCAAAAGCGAGCGTCGATGACAATAGAGTGCCAATCAGAACTGGTAAAGTTTTTCTTATCATGCTTAATTGGTGAAGAAGTTATCAATACGTTAATAATCAAAAAGAAATAATACCGCTAAAAAGGCATTGAGTCTGTAAGTAATCCTGCAATAACACGGTCTAATTTAAAGACTTATTTAATATGAACCAAGCGTTAATACGCCCACAGTTCACAAAAGCCAACGTGGTCAACGTATGCGAAAAGGAATATGACATGCTAAACAAACAACAACTGGTTTCCGCAGCCACCGCATTACCGGGAAATGCTGCTCCAATTCAAATCACAGAGCACCATTACGTTAATCAAACTGACTTGCTAGCAGCCCCTGTGGGCTCCCAACAAGAAGTGTTGTTAGGCATGGGATGTTTCTGGGGAGCTGAACGTCTGTTTTGGCAATTAGACGGTGTGGTATCTACATCAGTGGGCTACGCAGGCGGCTACACAGTGAATCCAACCTATGAACAAGTGTGTACCGGACAAACTGGCCATACAGAAGTCGTTCGTGTCATTTTTGATAGCGAGCAAACGTCTTTAGCACAAATACTTGAGACATTCTGGGAGCGTCATGACCCAACTCAGGGTATGCGCCAAGGTAATGATTTAGGCACACAATACCGCTCTGCTATCTACACCTTCAGTGAAGAACAACAGACTATTGCTGAACAATCTCGACAAAATTACCAAAGAGCGATTACTGCCTCTTTAGGCAATGAGATTACGACAGAAGTTCTACCTGCTGGGAAATATTTTTTCGCGGAAACCTATCACCAACAGTACTTAGCTAAGAACCCTAATGGTTACTGTGGGTTAGGCGGAACTGGTGTTTGTTTCCCTCCGCAATAACGCATAGCGAGAGACGAGATTCGGAATAATCAAAACTAAAAAAGGGCTTTCGTTAGGAAGCCCTTTTTACATTTAATCGTTCAAGGTGAGAGCGATTTACAAAAAGTAATTACACCGGAAGCGCTGCAATTGTACCGTTCACTTCTTTAAAAATAGTGAGCTTTTGTTTATCTGAAACTTCAGGGAGCAGCACTTTACCATGGTCAAAACGGAACTCTCCGACACCTTCGATGGCAAACTGGCCTTTGAATAGGACTTTAACGAAACGCGCCACCTGATGTGGGCGGTAAGTAGAAAATTTTCTTAACATATTACAACCTCAATTCCATTTGAGTACTACAGCCACGCACCTGAACTCTGGCAAGTTCGAAGCACATTTAATCGCTAATTCCTTTAGCAAACAGCAAGATAATCTGTTGTTTATCTTGATATTGTTGCATTATACCTTTTGGTAACAAGCCTGCAACTTATTTCTACGTCGTACGATAAAAAAGTTAAAGAGGCATTTTTCAGATTTCATATTATACTTCCAATGCAAACCAACAAGCGGAACAAAAATATAATGAAAAACAAAACTCTACTGGCTTTATTAGCCGCAGCCTCTCCACTCT
>NZ_MCYD01000563.1:3763-3887 GCF_002876325.1 Vibrio sp. 10N.261.52.A1 | reverse complement strand
GATAAACACAACACAAACACATTCAAGTGTCTTGTATTCGATTCAAACTTGTTTGAATCACAATTGAGTCCGGCAAACACGTAATAAGAACTAACCCTTCTTGTTACAACCAAAAACCTTGGTT
>NZ_MCYD01000563.1:0-2961 GCF_002876325.1 Vibrio sp. 10N.261.52.A1 | reverse complement strand
TTCGGGTTGTATGGTTAAGTGACTAAGCGTACACGGTGGATGCCTTGGCAGTCAGAGGCGATGAAGGACGTATTAACTTGCGATAAGCCCAGATTAGACAGTAAAAGTCATTTGAGTCTGGGATTTCCGAATGGGGAAACCCACTTACATAAGTAAGTATCTTGTTGTGAATACATAGCAGCAAGAGGCAAACCGGGGGAACTGAAACATCTAAGTACCCCGAGGAAGAGAAATCAACCGAGATTCCGAAAGTAGCGGCGAGCGAAATTGGATTAGCCCTTAAGCTTTTAATGAGACAGACGAAGGCTCTGGAAAGTGCCGCAATAAAGGGTGATAGCCCCGTAGTCGACATCTCATCATCAGTGAAAACGAGTAGGGCGGGACACGTGATATCCTGTCTGAATATGGGGGGACCATCCTCCAAGGCTAAATACTACTGACTGACCGATAGTGAACCAGTACCGTGAGGGAAAGGCGAAAAGAACCCCTGTGAGGGGAGTGAAATAGAACCTGAAACCGTGTACGTACAAGCAGTAGGAGCACCTTCGTGGTGTGACTGCGTACCTTTTGTATAATGGGTCAGCGACTTAATTTTAGTAGCAAGGTTAACCGTTTAGGGGAGCCGTAGGGAAACCGAGTCTTAACTGGGCGTACAGTTGCTAGGATTAGACCCGAAACCAGGTGATCTAGCCATGGGCAGGTTGAAGGTTGAGTAACATCAACTGGAGGACCGAACCGACTAATGTTGAAAAATTAGCGGATGACTTGTGGCTAGGGGTGAAAGGCCAATCAAACCTGGAGATAGCTGGTTCTCCCCGAAAGCTATTTAGGTAGCGCCTCGGACGAATACTACTGGGGGTAGAGCACTGTTAAGGCTAGGGGGTCATCCCGACTTACCAACCCTTTGCAAACTCCGAATACCAGTAAGTACTATCCGGGAGACACACGGCGGGTGCTAACGTCCGTCGTGGAGAGGGAAACAACCCAGACCGCCAGCTAAGGTCCCAAAGTATAGCTAAGTGGGAAACGATGTGGGAAGGCTCAGACAGCCAGGATGTTGGCTTAGAAGCAGCCATCATTTAAAGAAAGCGTAATAGCTCACTGGTCGAGTCGGCCTGCGCGGAAGATGTAACGGGGCTAAGCTATACACCGAAGCTGCGGCTACGCACTTATGTGCGTGGGGTAGGGGAGCGTTCTGTAAGCCGTTGAAGGTGGTCTGTAAGGGCTGCTGGAGGTATCAGAAGTGCGAATGCTGACATGAGTAACGATAAAGGGAGTGAAAAACTCCCTCGCCGGAAGACCAAGGGTTCCTGTCCAACGTTAATCGGGGCAGGGTAAGTCGACCCCTAAGGCGAGGCCGAAAGGCGTAGTCGATGGGAAACGGGTTAATATTCCCGTACTTCTTACAATTGCGATGGGGGGACGGAGAAGGCTAGGTGGGCCTGGCGACGGTTGTCCAGGTTCAAGTACGTAGGCGGAAGAATTAGGTAAATCCGGTTCTTCATTAACGCTGAGATACGATGTCGAGCTACTACGGTAGTGAAGTCATTGATGCCATGCTTCCAGGAAAAGCCTCTAAGCTTCAGATTGTAAGGAATCGTACCCCAAACCGACACAGGTGGTCGGGTAGAGAATACCAAGGCGCTTGAGAGAACTCGGGTGAAGGAACTAGGCAAAATGGTACCGTAACTTCGGGAGAAGGTACGCTCTTATCAGTGAAGTCCCTTGCGGATGGAGCAGACGAGAGTCGCAGATACCAGGTGGCTGCAACTGTTTATTAAAAACACAGCACTGTGCAAAATCGTAAGATGACGTATACGGTGTGACGCCTGCCCGGTGCCGGAAGGTTAATTGATGGGGTTAGACTTCGGTCGAAGCTCTTGATCGAAGCCCCGGTAAACGGCGGCCGTAACTATAACGGTCCTAAGGTAGCGAAATTCCTTGTCGGGTAAGTTCCGACCTGCACGAATGGCGTAATGATGGCCACGCTGTCTCCACCCGAGACTCAGTGAAATTGAAATCGCTGTGAAGATGCAGTGTACCCGCGGCTAGACGGAAAGACCCCGTGAACCTTTACTACAGCTTGGCACTGAACATTGACCCTACATGTGTAGGATAGGTGGGAGACTTTGAAACCGCGTCGCCAGATGTGGTGGAGTCGTCCTTGAAATACCACCCTTGTAGTGTTGATGTTCTAACGTTGGTCCCTGAATCGGGATTACGGACAGTGCCTGGTGGGTAGTTTGACTGGGGCGGTCTCCTCCCAAAGAGTAACGGAGGAGCACGAAGGTGGGCTAATCACGGTTGGACATCGTGAGGTTAGTGCAATGGCATAAGCCCGCTTGACTGCGAGAATGACAATTCGAGCAGGTGCGAAAGCAGGTCATAGTGATCCGGTGGTTCTGAATGGAAGGGCCATCGCTCAACGGATAAAAGGTACTCCGGGGATAACAGGCTGATACCGCCCAAGAGTTCATATCGACGGCGGTGTTTGGCACCTCGATGTCGGCTCATCACATCCTGGGGCTGAAGTCGGTCCCAAGGGTATGGCTGTTCGCCATTTAAAGTGGTACGCGAGCTGGGTTTAGAACGTCGTGAGACAGTTCGGTCCCTATCTGCCGTGGGCGTTGGAAAATTGAAGGGGGCTGCTCCTAGTACGAGAGGACCGGAGTGGACGAACCTCTGGTGTTCGGGTTGTCATGCCAATGGCATTGCCCGGTAGCTAAGTTCGGAATCGATAACCGCTGAAAGCATCTAAGCGGGAAGCGAGCCCTGAGATGAGTTTTCCCTGACGCTTTAAGCGTCCTAAAGGGTTGTTCAAGACTAGAACGTTGATAGGCAGGGTGTGTAAGCGCTGTGAGGCGTTGAGCTAACCTGTACTAATTGCCCGTGAGGCTTAACCATACAACACCCAAGGGGTTTTGATGGACTCATAAGATACAAACGCTTGAATGAGTTTGA
>NZ_MCYD01000562.1:0-9621 GCF_002876325.1 Vibrio sp. 10N.261.52.A1 | reverse complement strand
TTGTTAGCGGCTAATACTTCAGCAAACCAACATGCAGCTTTATCAGAAAGGAAGCGACGGTCATAACCGATCACAAATCCGTTTTTAGCAGCATCTTCATTGTTGATGATGTTTGCCAGTGCTTGTGCCACAAGGCGAACGTTCTCTCTGGTGAACTCTTCACCAATGAAAGCGCGCCAGCCACCTGTACCAAATTTAATCATTAGAAAATCCTTTTAGTCTCTTTGCCTCAAACCCAATAGGCTTGAGGCAAGAGTGGTTGGTTAAGTTGCGTGACTAGCCTAGAACAACGACAACATCGTTCACGCTGCCTTCTGCTTGAACTGGGATTGCGCCTTCTACTGACTCACCGTTGATAGTGATAGAGGCAACCCCTTTGCTTACTGCATTCGGGTTCTGTACTGTGATGTTGTATGTCGCACCACGCCATTGACGAGTCACTTCAAACTCTGGCCAATCTGTTGGGATACAAGGATCTACGGTTAAGCCTTCAAAGCCTGTGCGAACACCAAGAATGAAGTTGGTTACCGCAAAGTATGCCCAACCAGAAGTACCGGTTAACCATGGGTGGTTTGCACGACCGTGGTCTTGGTGGTCTTTACCCATGATGAACTGCACGTACGAGTACGGTTCTGCGTAACGTGTTTCAATCATGTCGTTTTGGTTGTATGGGTTAAGTGCATCGTAGAATTTCATCGCACGGTCACCACGGCCAAGTTTCGCTTCTGCTACCCAAGCCCATGGGTTCGGGTGAGAGAAGATAGCGCCATTCTCTTTTACGCCTTGGTAAACGCGAGTGACGAAGCCGATATCATCGTTTGGTGTCGCGAACGATGGAGAGTTTAGGTGCAAGCCGTATTCAGAGAATAGGTTCTCGTCGACTGCATCCATCGCTTTCTCACCGCGCTCCTGAGAAACCGCACCAGATAGAACTGCTAGTGTATTTGACTCAAGGTGTACACGACCTTCAGCTTGTTGAGCGGTACCGATCTTGTCGCCATTTTTGGTTAGACCACGAATGTACCAACCGCCTTCATCATCCCAAAGGTGTGTTTCACACGCTTCACGAACGTTCGCTGCCATTTCTGTGTATTTCGCAACATCAGCGTCGTTATTGCGGAACTTAGCTAAGTCTAAGAATTCTTGTAGCGCCCAGAAGTGAAGGAATGAAACCATTGACGACTCACCACCACCAAGGTTCAAGCAGTCGTTCCAGTCAGCACGTAGACCTTTACAGATACCTGTTTGACCAACATATTCTGCAGAGAAGTTCAGTGCTGCTTTCATGTGTTCGTAAACAGTCACTTCACCGCCGTCTGCGTAAGGAATCACTTCATCAAAGAAGTCATGTTCACCGGTTTCCATTACGTATTTGATGATGGTCGGAACGATCCATAGATGATCATCAGAACAAGTATCTTCAATGCCGTGGATCTTATCGTCGTCTGATGGAGTCGGCACTACCGTTGGTGACTTCGATGGCTCAACGTCTGCTTTCTCTGGATCGAACCAGTCTGGATCGAATAGGTGTAGACCGTAGCCAGCTTTTACCTGGCCGCGTAGTAGATCGACGATACGTTTACGAGTCATCGCTGGGTTGGCATGAGGTACTGAAATAGCATCTTGCGCCGTATCACGGTAACCCAGACCAGTACGACCACCAACTTCGATGAATGAAGCAAAGCGTGACCAAACCACACAGGTTTCGGCTTGGTATAGTGTCCAGGTGTTGATCATGGTGTCTAAGCCTTCGTTTGGAGACTTAACTTGGAACTTGTTGCAACGCTCGTCCCAGTGATCCTTGATGCCTTGGAACGCTGCATCTACGTTTGCAGTGTCTTGGTACTTTTCACGTAGGCGCTCACCGTTGCCTTTGCCGATACCTAGTACGTAAGCAAAGCGAACTTCTTCACCTGGTTGAATGGTAAATTGCTTATGCAGAGAACCACAGTGGTTGTAACAGGTTTGAGCGCTGTTCGAACACTTACCGTTTTCAACCGCAATTGGGTTAGCTTCATCGCGGTACATGCCAAGGAAGTTGTCACGCTGACCGTCGTAGCTGTCTGGTGAGAAGGTTGACGCTAAGTAGTAGAAGCCTTCAAAGTCGTTAGTGTTGTAGTACAGATCGTATTCCAACACACCTTCTTGGTAAGACGTGCCCGCAGAGTACAGAGACATCTGGTGGTTTTGGTTGTCTGATTGGATGTGGCTGAACGAGAACTCTACAAATGAGAATGTGCTGATAGTACGTGGTTTATCAGTGTTGTTCTTTAGCACAACGTCCCAAACTTCTGCATCTTCACCTTTAGGTACGAATAGCGTTTTGGTTGCGGTAATGCCGCTGTATTCACATTTGAACTTTGAGTATGACAGGCCGTGACGAACCTCGTAGTTCGCTTCATCTAGGCTCTTTGCCACTGGCTGCCAAGAGATAGACCAGTAATCACCAGTCTCATCATCACGCAGGTAAACATAGTGTCCTGGACGGTCAAAGGTGCCGTTTGGACGGAATTTAGTAACACGGTTGTATTCCGGAGAATTGTAGAACGAGTAACCGCCCGCATTGTGCGAAATTACAGTACAAAACTTTTCAGTACCTAGGTAGTTGGTCCAAGGTGCTGGTACATCAGGGCGAGTGATGACGTATTCGCGATTGTCGTTATCGAAATAGCCGTATTTCATTGTCATTTCCTTTTTAACAAACTGCATCTATGCAGCTAATTTTTAAATAGTGATGCTGAGTTTTGTTGGACTGAGCACCTTAATTTGAGTCAGCTATCACTCGGTATGAGCATGCTGTGGTTTTGTTTTATTCAGCTTTCCAAGGGTTGCGGTAATCAACATTGAGTCTGTCGAGTAGCGGCAAGTGACCTTTTAGGCGAGACAGGTAATCAAGCCAGTTTCGGTTGTTTTTGTGTGTCCAACATCCTTCAGCTAAAGCGCTAATTCTTGGGAATACCATGTAATCCATACGCTTTTGGTTGGTGACGATCTCACACCATAGAGCACACTGAATTCCGCGGATCCGCTTACGAATTGGGTCGGTGTCGGATATCTCAGCAAGCGCTTCGTAGGTATAAGCTTGTTCTAATGGGATAACGGCAGCCCAATCTACGCCCGGCTCTTCCGGGGCATAATCTTGGGTCATGTCGAGATAAGTAAATTGTGCGGGTTGCAGAACCACATCAAAGCCTTGGCGAGCACAGTTCACGGCGGCTTCTTCACTGAGCCACGAGTAGATGATGGTCTCTTTGCTCACCTTGTCGCCGTGTTGTGCCTCTTCCCAGCCCACCATGCGTTTGCCTAGCTGCTTAAGTTTGTTCTCGGCATAGCGGAACAGGTGGCCTTGTAGATCTTTGCTGTCTTGGTATTGATGTTCTTTCATCAGTGCTTGAGCAGCAGGGCTGTTGGTCCACACTCCAGGTGGCACTTCGTCTGCGCCCATGTGAATCAATTCACTCGGGAAGAGTTCAGCGACTTCTTCAATAACGATATCTAAGAACTGATAAGTCCCCGATAAACCTGGGTTTAGTACATTGTCGTTGTAGTGCTGAATGCTTTTATATTGAGTGGTGTCCGCTTGCTCTACCAACATATCAGGCAGTGATTTGATCGCGGCGCGGCAGTGTCCCGGGATATCGATCTCTGGGATCACCGTGATGCTACGTTTCTCTGCGTATTCAATAACTTCGCGAATCTGCTGCTGTGTGTAGAAGCCGCCGTAGTTTTCCGCAATATGGGTATATTGCGGCTCCAATGCATAGTCAGGGCCTCGCCAAGCACCGATTTCAGTGAGTTGAGGTAGTCGCTTAATCTCGATTCTCCAACCTTCATCATCGGTTAGGTGCCAATGAAAAACGTTGAATTTGTAGTGCGCCAGTTGGTTGATTAAACGCTTCACTTGCTCCACAGAGTGGAAGTGACGTGCGCAGTCCAACATCATGCCTCGGTATTTGAAACGAGGTTGATCGGCGATTTTGCAACATGGCACAGAGAAGTGTTCAGCATCTTGTTGTTGAACCAATTGGATTAAGCTAGCGACGGCATGCGTAAAGCCTGATTGGCTGCCGGATTCTACGACCACTTGCTGAGTTGTGATCGTTAGCTTGTACTCGGCTTCATCTAAAGTCGGATTACTACGCAGTAGAATGTCACCGTTTTCTTCTGGTGATAGTTCTGTTGAAACCGCTAGCTCAAACGTCGTCAGTAATTCTTGTTGTAGCCAAGCACTGGCTTTCTCTGCAAGGTGAGACTGAACTTCAACTTTGCACTCTTTGTTCAGTGCGAAGCCGCCTTGTTTCAACTCGAATTGATTCGGTTGGGGGATCAGTGCTACCTGTGCCGCATCCACTTCTGGGATTTGGCTGCGTTCACGATATGGTGAAGCCAGCACTATTGGTGATATTGCTACTGGTAGTACCGAGGTTTCGCCTTGATGATGTGTTTGGATAAAGGCGTCATTGAGACCATCAGAATAGAAACGGAATGGAGCGCTTTGAATACTGAATTCAAGGTAGTAATGGTTGTTTGCCTTTAACACGTTGGTACTTGGCTGGTAAGAACAAAAGCTTCCTACTTGAGTTAATTCACCTTGCGACAGACTCTCTGGAAGGATGAATCGGTCAAATGCAAAATGGAGTGACCAATCAGTTACGTCAAGATCACTTAAGTTGTGTACCGTAAGGCCAAATCGGCAGTTGTTTTTTTGTTCAGAAAGAACAGCTAAGTCGATGCGATAATTCATATAACTTCCCTGCTAAGCCTGTTGATACAAGTTGTGTTGTGGTTTTCCGGCAAACATCAATGCGCCTTCGATAGCGTCAAATTGAGGTTCAACGATCCATTGTTGTACTGGTGGTGATAACCAGTTGAGAATGCGCTCTGCGATACTGCCCATCAGGCATACCTTGTCCGCGCCTTTGCGATGCAGTGCTAGTACAAACATTTCGATATCAGCGGCGGTTTGCTTGAGCATCTCGATAGCGAGCTCATCGCCTTCGTTAGCTAGTTGAAAAATTACTGGCGAGAATTGACCATAGTCTTTTGGAATAGCGCCTTTTGACCATTCGACGATGGCATCAACATCATTGCCAAAGTGGTTCATCACGTGTTGAGTCAGTGCTGTCTTGTTGCGAATGCCATCTTCTGCCAGCAGAACTTGTTGAATCAAGCGAAGCCCCATCACCGCGCCGCCACCTTGGTCAGAAATTGGGAATTCACGACCGCCAACCACGTGCTGCTCACCATCTTGTAGGTAGATGCCGCATGAGCCAGTGCCACCAATCATGATGGCGCCGTTTTGGCCATTGTGAGCACCAATGCAAGCACCGTAAGCGTCGGTGTTTAACGTCATGCTAGCGAACGGGTGCGGTTGTGCCATGAAGTCAAACCATGCTGACTTTTGCTCAGCGCCGGCCAGTGCAAGGCCGACATGCATATTTGAAAAATGACTTGAATCGAGTTGCCCTTGCTGCGCCGCTTGAGTAATGGCATCGACAATTGAGCTCATTGCAACATCAACACCCAAAAGGATGTTGGCGCTGCCACTCTTCGCTTCACCAATGAGTGTGCCTTGGTCATCGCGAATACGAGCACGACAAGACGTGCCGCCACCATCAATACCTACGTAGTAAAGCGTCATGATTATTGCTCCTTACGCTGTGCTAGGAAATTGAATTGCGCAGCGGTTGCCAATAGGAACCATGCACCGTGAGGGATCCATTGTTCGCCCCAGCGCCAGTTTTGAAGCATGTCATCTTTTTGTGCTGGTGGATTGAACGCAATGTCTTGATCATCTTCAAAGCCAGCGGTAATGCCGTTACAGATACCGCCTTTGGCATTGAAAAACCCAAGCTGAGGTAAATAGTCAGGGTTGTTATGACCGTGACCATCAAGCATGCACATGTGGTAAGGGTTGAGACCCAAGATCCAGTCGAGGTTGTTCTGTGAAAGTTGGATTAAACGCTTTTGCAGTTCGCTGTCTTGAATGTGTGGCTGAACTAAATACGCCATGGTTGCAATGGAACCAAGACGTGCGTTTTCACCTTGCCACCAGTAGCCGGTTTCGTTCTTCTGAGCTACGAAGAAAGCATCGCGCTTATCACCATCAACATTTTTTACATACTGTCTTGGGTAGCCAAATGGGTTGGTGACTTTATCGGTGATGTTGATTTCGAACTGACATGCTTGTTCAACAACAATGCGAGCTTGTTCTTTCAGCTCCGTATCGGTTTCATTGTTGATGTATTCGCACAGAGCTATCACTGGCAACCCAGCTTCCGCGGCGTGGAAGTATGGGCGAGAGCCATCAGCATTAGCTGACCAGAAGTGTTCAAATGAATCATCAGATTGCTGACGGGCGCTCAATCTCGTAGCCCAAGTTCTGGCTTCTGAAAGGTACTGTTCGTCTTGTGTTACTCGGTAAAGCTCATTGGCTGCGAGTAGGGCGCAATACTCATCGATGATGTTCTCTTCACCATCGTTTAGGTACTGTAAGTTGTATTCTTTTAGGTGCCAGTAACCTTTGGTCGCAGTATCAAGGTAGGTTTGGCTCGAGTAGCTACCCGATATGTCTAGTTCAGACGCTGCGGCAAGTGCTGCAATAGCCACACCTGCTCCTTGTCGGTAGCCGGCTTGAAAATCTGTTGATTTATGGCCTTCTTGAGTGGAGTACGCGCAGATGCCGCGTTGGTTGATATCTTTACTCCATTTGTCGAATACTGTCATGTAGAAGTAGCCGGCCGCGTCTTGCATACGTACTAAGAAATCGGCGCCGAATAACGCTTCTTCCGTTAGTCGTGTCATAGAGAATTTAGGGAAGTCTGGGTTGTTGTTAGTTAAGCGCACGCTTTTGAGCATGTTCCAAACTACCATTGGAATCTGTTGTGGGTTTAGGTAATTGCCATAAGACAAGTGGCTAAAGTACTTACTCACATCGCCTGATGCGTCGTACCACCCACCATGCACATCAACGTATCGGTCGGTGCCAAGAATTTGGGCTTGACGATCTTTCTTATCAAAAATGCCGCCACAACGTTGTGACTTAAAGTAGTGAAGCACATCAGAAAAAGTGTGGCTCATTAGTAGGTTGTTACCAATCTCGAACACTTCAGAGCGAAGGTTGTCAAAGCGCAGGTAGTAACGTCCGCTCTCAGTGAATGCGCTGAAATCGATCGTGAAGAATTGCCCTTGATGCCAGTTTGCTACGCGACCCTGTTTTACAACGTCGAAGTTACCCACGGTAATGTGGTTGTCGGCACACACGAGCAATGCAGTGGTACTGGATAAACGCGCTTTCTTTGTCTGCAGAATAGCTTGCTTAGGAGCCGAAGATTCGTAGCCAATATGGTTGGTCAATAACAGCATCAATATTCTCCAAAGGTCCTAGTTTCTTGTGGCTAGGTACCTGAATTGTTTTGGATATAAGTAGTTAGGGTCCGCAGACCCTAACTCAGTCTTAATGTTTAGCTTTCGTGTAGGTAGCAACGAACGAAGTGGTTCTCTGCTAATTGAGTCACGCCAGGAAGTTGCTCTTTACACTTGTCCATCGCGTGAGTACAACGGCCAGCGAATGGACAGCCTACAGATGCTGGCGTCCAAAGCGGAATTTCACCTTTGTTGCCGGCCAGTTGGTCATGGATTGACTTCTTTGGATCTGGAACCGCTGAAACCAATAGTTGGGTGTAAGGGTGCTGAGGGTTAGCAATTACGTCATCGGTATCCCCCCACTCAACCATGTGACCCACATACATTACTGACAGGTCTTCAGCGATGTAACGCGCAGTGGCGATATCGTGGGTGATGTAAAGCAGAGACATTTGTTTCTCAAACTTCATTTCTTCCATCAAGTTCAGAACACCGGCACGAATCGAAACGTCGAGCATTGACGTCGGTTCATCGGCAAGAACGACTTCTGCACCTACCGCGATGTTACGTGCAAGGTTTACACGCTGACGTTGGCCACCAGACAGTTGGTGTGGATACTTTTTCGCTGTCTCTTTTGGTGGGATTAGGCCAACTTGCTCTAAAAGATCGTATACACGCTCTTCTAGCTCTCTCTTGTTACCTGGAGTCACCTTCTTGTGGATCAACAGTGGTCGAGCGATATGGTGGAAGATGTTATGTGTTGGGTTTAGAGAACCAAACGGATCTTGCCATACCATTTGCACACCTTCACGGTACTGCATCAGATCTTTACGGCTTGAGATATCTTGAATATCAAGGCCTTTGTACTCAATGGTACCGCCCGAAGGTGCGTACATTTTTGCGATCATTTTTGCTGTGGTTGATTTGCCTGAACCAGACTCACCAACGACGGCTAGGCCGCGGCTTTTGTACATCTTGAATGACACGTCGTTAATAGCACGCATCATTGGGGTTTGAATGGTGGTACTGCTTATTGGGAAGTCTTTTACGACGTTCTTACCTTCTACCAATAATTGACCGAAATCTTTGCTCATAATTGTCTCCAGAATCCTTATTCGCTTTGCTTGCTTTTTGGCGGACGAAGCCGCCTTATTCGTTATTTACGCTGAATCAGCGTGCAAGCTATAGCTTCCGTTGTACTATTGGGTCACCGTACAGGTGGCAGTTCGACAAGTGTCCCGGCTCGATTGAGCGCAGCTTGGTTGGCAGCTTAGTACAGGTTTCATGTACACGGTCACAACGAGCTTGGAAACGACACCCTTCAGGGATCTCTAATAAGTTCAGAGGGTTGCCTGGAATACCGGTTAGTTTTGTCTTTGGCCCTGTTAGTGGAGGGAAAGAACTACCCAGCCCTTTGGTATAAGGGTGGTAAGGGTTTTCTAGAATATCTTGTGAGTTAGCGACTTCGATAAGCTCACCTGAATACATAATGCCGATGCGGTCAGAGAACTCGACCATCAACGACAAGTCGTGGGTGATGAACAGAATCGAGAAACCAAACTCTTCTTTTAGCGCATAAATCTTTTGTAGGATTTCGCGTTGTACAACTACATCGAGTGCTGTTGTAGGCTCGTCCATGATGATCAGTTTTGGATTCAGTGCTAACGCGATAGCAATAACCAGGCGTTGACGCATACCACCTGAGAATTGGTGAGGGTAGTCACTCAAACGGCTAGGGTGGATATCTACGATTTCTAGTAGGCCTTCTGCACGTTTTTTAGCTTGCTCACGGGTCATGTTAGTGTGACGCATGATTACGTCACAGAACTGCTCTTCCATTGGTAATACTGGGTTGAGTGCGTTCATCGCACTCTGGAATACCATCGACATCTCACTCCAACGGAACGCTTGCATACGGTCATCACTGTATTCAAGGATGTTTTCACCATTGAAGATAACCTCACCACCGCTGATGTAAGCTGGCGGCTTATGAAGGCGCATAAGTGAGAAAGCAACGGTTGATTTACCACAACCTGATTCACCGGCCAGACCAAATACTTCACCAGGCGCGATATCGAAGCTAACGTTGTTACACGCACGCACATCGCCAGACTCTGTGATGTAATCCACGCATAAGTTGCGGATAGAAATTAGTGGTTCAGACATGATTATTTATCTCCGCTCCAAAGTGCATTTTGTGGTGGTAGTTCTGGTTCGCGTTCTTGTTTGTCTTGAGCTGCAAGCTTCTTCCAACGC
>NZ_MCYD01000561.1:0-3243 GCF_002876325.1 Vibrio sp. 10N.261.52.A1 | reverse complement strand
TGCTACGGCTTTCTTTAATGTGGTCGGTGAAGAGCTTATTTTTAACATCAGGCGAACCCCATTTGGGTTCTATTCCTTTTCCTACACCCTAAAACGACGAAAGCCTGCTCATTGAGCAGGCTTTCTATATGTGGTCGGTGAAGAGGGATTCGAACCCCCGACCCTCTGGTCCCAAACCAGATGCGCTACCAAGCTGCGCTATTCACCGAGATATCTAACTGGCTCATTGCCTGTCGATGGAGCGTATAATACGGATTCTGAGTTTATCCGCAAGGGCTTTTTATCATATTTATTGAGATCTTGAATCGTTCGAGCAAAAGACATACAACAACAAGCTCAATGTGACGAAAAACACACAGTTACCAACAAGTATTTAACTTATGCAACAGGATTGATCCAGATCAGTAAATTGATAATGTCACTTAATACACTAACCCATGTCATATAACTTTGAGGTATACACATGGACTTTTGGCTAGATCTCCTATTTGGTAATGCGGTGGGACTATCTTCAATGATAGTAATCTTCGGGGCTCTGGGTCTCATGATGTTTTATGGAGGCTTCTTCATCTACAAAGTTATGACTGACAAATCTCCTCACTAGAGTCGCTCAGCCTAAATCATTTACCTAAAGCTTCATTACTATAGGTAAATTTGAAAACGCTTTGCACCGGAGCTGACTTCTCTTGTCTCCTCCGGTTTTTTCATTTTTAAACCCTACCCCAACTTAGGTATACTTACTCTATTCTTACCAACTTGAGATGCACACTATGTCTCATGATGACGATTTAGAGCTATTCCAACAAATGATGGGCGATGTTAAACGTATCGACCATGACACCGCAGAACACCAGAAAGTACATCGCGTTACAGAGTCTCAGCTTGCTAAGCGTGAAGCCGCTATGTGGCTCTCTGATGATGAGAAAGATTACCTATCACTCGATTACTCTCCGATGGTTAAGCCAGACGACGTTATTGCTTATAAGAAGGATGGTGTTCAGGAAGGCGTATACAAAAAACTGCGCCTAGGTAAGTACCCCATTCAGGCCAAACTCGATCTCCATAGAAAGACGCTGAAAGACGCTCGCAACGAAGTGCTGTCATTTTTACGCCAATGCTTAAGAATGGATGTTCGCACTGTCATTATCGTTCATGGGAAAGGAGAACGCTCAAATCCACCAGCGATGATGAAAAGCTACGTGACTAACTGGCTGACTCAGATCAACGATGTGCAATGTGTACACTCAGCACAGCAATTTCACGGTGGTACCGGTGCTGTTTATGTCATGCTTAGAAAAAGCAATGAGAAGAAACTAGAAAATAGAGAGCGTCATCAAAAGCGCACTAGCTGATCATCGAAATTCTGGAGCGGGCTTTCACCCCAAGATCGATATTTAGTGCCTAGACTCAAACCAAGTGCTAAAATTATTGTCAGTTAACGAATTCAAACGTAAAGCAACTGCTCTGTAGTTGCTTTTTTGTTTCCCTATATTTCCGTTGTGAAACGCTAAGAGAATATCATGTCACAAGAATCCCAAGCTAAACGCCTTAACAAATACATCAGTGAAACTGGTTTTTGCTCACGCCGCGAAGCCGACAAACTGATTGATGCAGGTCGAGTTACTATTAACGGCAAGATCCCAGAAATGGGCACCAAAGTAATGCCTGGTGATGATGTTGAGATCGACAACAAACCGGTTCGCTCGAAAGAGAAACCTATCTACATCGCTTTGAATAAACCGACAGGCATTACCTGCACCACTGAACGTGATATTCCTGGAAATATCGTCGATTTCATCGGTCACCATAAGCGTATCTTCCCGATTGGCCGCTTGGATAAGCCATCTGATGGTTTGATCTTCCTGACAAACGACGGTGACATCGTAAACAAGATTCTTCGTGCTGGTAACAACCACGAGAAAGAGTATGTGGTTCGTGTCGATAAACCAATCACAGGTGAATTCTTACAGAAAATGGCAGCGGGTGTGCCGATTCTGGATACGGTGACGTTGCCATGTAAAGTAGAGAAAGAGACTAAGTTCTCATTCCGAATCACATTAACGCAAGGTCTGAACCGCCAGATTCGTCGCATGTGTGAAGCACTTGGCTATGAAGTTTTCAAACTACGTCGTGTTCGTATCATGAACATCTCTTTGGATGGTATCCCTAATGGCAAGTGGCGTTACTTGAGCGAAGAAGAGATCGCAGAAATTCTAGCGATGTGTGAAGGTTCTGTAAGTACAGAAGACGCATCTAAAATTAACGCAAAGGGTCAGCGTATCCGCAAGGCGACAGACGCTAAGCTATTCGATAGTCGTGAAGAGAACCAAGCTTCTACTGCTCGACGTAATCAAAAAGAGAATCGTACTCGTACTTACCGCGGTAATAACGCGGATGAATTCCGTCATGCGCCGAATTCAAAGCGTGGTCGTAATTCATCAAATGGCGAAAACAAAGGTCAGAGTAAAGGCAACACAGAAAATTGGAAATCAAATTCTCGTTCTGAGCGCTCGAACTCAGACAACAAGGGTTCAGATCGCAATCGTGCTGGCCGTGGTAATGCCGACCACCGAGCTGGCAAGCCGACTAATCGCCACCAAGAGTCAAACCGACCAAATAAGCCAGCAGCAAAACGGGTTGGTGGTACTCTAGGTCTTAAAAAGTAGAGTGACTCCGTATACCAAAACGCCCACGACTAAGTGGGCGTTTTTATTTGTTATTTCATACATCATGCCTTGTGACGACTAGCCATCAGCTTGCAAGCACAAATCCGTAAACTGAGCTCGAGTCAGCAGAGCTAAATCTTTAGGGGCGAGTTCAATTTCCAACCCTCGCTTGCCTGCACTTACGCAGATCGTTTCAAAATCCGTCGCACTGGAATGAACAAAAGTCGGCAGCGCTTTCTTCTGACCAAGCGGGCTGATCCCCCCTACTACATAACCTGTGGTTTTCTGAGCAATATCTGGGTTGGCCATCTCTGCTTTTTTACCTTTTGCCGCTTTAGCCGCAAGTTTCAAATTGAGTTTCTGGTCGACAGGAATCACCGCAACAGCCAAGTCTTTAGCGACACCATTTAGGCAGAATAGAAGCGTTTTGAATACACGTTTAGGATCCTGCCCTAGCGCCTCAACGGCTTCTAACCCATAGTTAGTATTGTTGGCATCATGGTGATACTGATGCACCGTATGAGCGATTTTCTTTTTCTTGGCAAGATTGATTGCAGGGGTCATAACAAATCCAAAC
>NZ_MCYD01000560.1:3100-4023 GCF_002876325.1 Vibrio sp. 10N.261.52.A1 | reverse complement strand
AGCAAGAAGATGGTGGTGAAACTTTTTGTAATGAAGATATATCTATCCCAGACTATAGGCTTGTACTTAAAGAGGATAACTCTTCCTTTTTAGTCGAAGTAAAAAATTATCATCGAGAACCATTTGAAAACAAGTTCTCCTTCACTAGGAGGTATTTTGAATCAGTTTTGCGTTATTCAGAGTTAGTTCGTTGCCCAGTAAAGTTCGCTATATACTATTCAAAAATGAATATGTGGGCCTTGTTATCTTCAGATGCATTTGAGCTTCAAAGGGGGCGATACGTCGTAGACCTTCCTACTGCGATGATGCAGAACGAATTAATAACGATCGGTGATGAGTGGATATCAACAAAACCACCATTTGAAATATATATTGTTTCGGATCCATCCAAGCCAGCCCACTATGATGACAAAACTGGTGAAACTAACTTCATCATAAAGAATGTGCTTTGCTATTGTGCAGGCAGCTTATTGGAAACAGATAAAGAAAAAGAGTTGCTAAACCTTTTCGCAATGTACGGCAAGTGGTCTGAGACCGAAGTGATACCAGTTGTCGTCAAGGATAACCGTCTAATTGGTATCAAGTACAAATTTGAGCCGGAAGAGTATTCTACAAATGGTTTTGACCACATTGGGCAGTTGAGTTCAATGATTTCTTCTACGTATAAAATGGCTACGGAAGAAAACGGGTCAGTTGTCGCAATAGAAACGACTAGGGAAGCAAAGTCGTTTTCTATAGTAATCCCCGACGACTATGAGAGTAAGCTATTGCCTTTGTGGAGGTTTAAAATGCAACCAAACAAGGGCTAACAGCCGACTAAGGCAGATTCGTAACGCACGGCATTCTTAGTTCAAGTCGAGTTTTTGTGTTTACGGTGTAATATTTCCAGTTAGGTGGTAGCGTTACTCACTACTTAACGCGGC
>NZ_MCYD01000560.1:0-2453 GCF_002876325.1 Vibrio sp. 10N.261.52.A1 | reverse complement strand
TTAAGAGTGATTCGTAACGAGCGGCATTCTAAGTTCAAGGTTGGGTTTTTGTTTACTTTGCAATGATTTAGGCTAGGTGGTTGCGTTTCTCACTACTTAACGCGGCGTTGTAAAGCAGAGGAACATCAGTGAAACTTGGAAGAAATGAGCCATGTTGGTGCGGCTCAAAGAAAAAATACAAACGTTGTCATTTAGGGCGTGATAAACAAGCTCCTGCTGATAAAGGCACGATAATGAAAGAGATGAATAGCTTCAACTCAAAAAAACTCTGTAGCGTGCCAGAATCGATGAAATCTGAATGTTCAAAGAAAATCATCAAAGCACATTCAGTATCAAAAAGCTCCTCCCTAAAAGCTATAGCAGTAGATGGACATGTTTACACTACCTTCAAAACAAATCATGACTTCTCTATATCTAAAAGAGTCCATCCAAAGAAAGTAGGTATTAACCAAGCCTCAGTATTTACTGGTTTTTGCTCAACTCACGACAAACACATTTTTGCTCCGATTGAAGACAATGCGTTTGATAAAAGTCCATACCATTGTTTTCTCGTGGCATATCGATCTTTATGCCGAGAGCTTTTTGTAAAAGAGAGCGCTGCAAATACATTTAGCTTTGCTCAAGAGTTAGATAAAGGCAAATCTCTTAGTGAACAAGTCATGATACAACAAATGGCTAAATACTATGGTTCAAATAATGATCTTACAATGGGAGACCTACGGTTCCTAAAGCAGAAGCTTGATCACATGTTTACGGCTGCTGCCTTTGATGACTTACATCACTTAGTCGTGGAACTTGAACTACCTCCGAGGGTCATGACCAGTGCGGTACTAGGGTATACGGTTGGTTTCGATGGTGAACTGCTTCAAACAATATCTAATGATCCCAAGGATATACCAGACTATGTATTCATTAACTCTTTTGCATCTGAAAACAAAGGGTACATTGTCTTGTCGTGGTTGAAAGAGCATTCAACAAGCAATTTAAAATTTGTTAACCAACTCCTTCAGACTGGTTCTGTGTCAAACTCACTTTCTATTTTCACCTTCGCAATGGTTGAAAATATTTATATATCACCAGAATGGTGGGAAAGTTTAAACGAAGCAGAGCAAGAAAAAATTTGTGCTATTTATGCTCAAGGCGCTACCGAGCATACAGACAATGATGTGTTAGTTGGAATTCCGGTCTTGGATGAAAACCCTCTAATAAATACGGTCACAGTTGGGGAGTTTGCTTTATAACAAGCATTTAAGGCTTCAAGATACTTTTTCTAATCCAGTTTTGGCACGTTAGAATCCATACTCTAACGTGCTTCTGTCCAAAGACGTGCTGACGCCGATCTCCGAAAATATATTGAAGGTGTCCAATTGACGGCCTCACGTGTTTCCCTAGATGAAGCTGAGATATTCGTTGAGTGCTTACTATCGATTGATGTTAGCTGTATTACCAAGGAAAAACCCACCTTTAGTTGTGGGTTTTACTTAGGTGGTTATTTATCTTAATAGTGCCAAGTGAATATCTTAATGATTACAGGCTTCCTTTAAGGCTTTGCCTGCTTTAAAAGCGGGGACTTTTGCGGCGGGAATATTTAACTCCTCGCCAGTTTTTGGATTTCTACCAATACGAGCAGAACGGTCATTTACTTTGAACGTCCCGAATCCTACTAATGATACCTCACCTCCATCAGACAGGGCTCCGACAATTGCATTTATTGTAGAACTTAAAGCCCTTTCAGCATCTGATTTTGATAATTCAGCGTTTTTTGCAATATGCTCAACCAGCTGAGATTTATTCATGTATCACTCCTCATTTGTGAACCAGCATCAATTATTAGATAGGCATTAAACTTGGTAAATGCAAACTTTTTAAATATAAACCCTTAACTTACATATGTTTTGATGAAACTTTGACCATTTTTTTAGAGTGACAGTTGTCAGTATGACACCTGTTTAGTATTATTGGCTATGCATACTTTGCTTGAAATAGTAGTAATACCTAATTTGCCCACTCTCATCCAGTTTGACAATGGGCTTTTTTCACTTTCCAGAAGCAGGCTTAACCGCTCCTCGAAGTCCAGCTCAGCGTAAGTGGTCAGTTGCTCTTGTTGCTGCTCTAACGCTTTCGCCGCATGGCTCAAGCGGAGGGTTTTGAGTTGGTCATTAAGTGCCTTCATATCCTTTCTCCTAGTGATAACTGTTCGGGCCACGAACATTGCTGTGAACAAGGTTCGGCGTATTTGTTTTATCTTTACTCAGTTGCCCTTCACGATTGTTCTTGAGTAGATTGTTGACGAAGGTGTAATTGGGAATTGGCTTTGAGTTGGGTTTAAGCTTTGATATGGCTTCCGTCAGCATATCCGTGACAAGCGGCAAGCAGGCATTTTTGGCCACTCTATAAGCAACCACCTCCTGAGTAAACAAGTCGACAACGGGAGACAAGTATACTTTCTGCTC
>NZ_MCYD01000559.1:5909-9011 GCF_002876325.1 Vibrio sp. 10N.261.52.A1 | reverse complement strand
TTTCTACAATCCGTTCTCACAATTCATCGTAAAAGCGACACAACCAGTGGTAGCTCCACTACGCCGAGTTATTCCGTCGATCGGCAGCCTAGATCTGGCAACGGTTGTTTTCGCTTATGTGCTATGTGTACTCAAGTTCGTCGCTCTCAACTTAATTATCTCTGGCGGCGCGGCTGTGTTCGACATCAGCTTCCTAATCTTTGGCGGACTATCTCTGATTAAAGCGGCGGGTGGTTTGATTTTCTGGGTACTACTAATCCGTGCAATCCTAAGCTGGGTTAGTCAAGGTCGCAGCCCAATCGAGTATGTGTTCCATCAACTGACTGAGCCAATGCTAATGCCTATCCGCCGCATCCTACCGGATATGGGTGGCTTCGACTTAAGCGTTCTGGTTCTGTTCATTGTTCTTCAGTTTGCGAACTTCCTAATGGGTGACATGATTGGTCCTATTTGGTATCAGCTATAATTCAAGTACGAACATCAGGTACTTTGACGATGCCAAAAGCGGTTTGGGTCGAGGGAGACGATATTCTTCTTAGACTCTATATCCAACCCAAAGCAAGCCGAGACAAAATTGTTGGCTTGCATGGTGAGGAACTCAAAATTGCCATCACCGCTCCCCCGGTAGATGGCAAAGCCAATGCCCACTTAGCGAAATACCTTGCGAAACAATTTAAGGTAGCTAAAGGGCAAATTAAAATTGAAAAGGGAGAGCTCGGCCGGCACAAACAAGTTCGAATATGCTCGCCAAGCCAAACCCCCACTGAAGTCAAAGCCATCCTATGATGGCTTTTTGCTATTTATTGGAGTCATTATGCGTCTATGGATTACAGCACTACTTACCGCTCTTATTGCCCTACCAAGCTCGGCAGGACAATTTAAAAACATTAAGGATGTCGAGGTTCACTACTCAGCTTTTAACTCAACATTTTTAACGGCTCAAGTCGCTAAGCAATATAAACTTAAGCGAAATGGCTACTCAGCGATTCTGAACATCAGCGTGCTAGACAAAGCTTCCCTTGGCAAACCAGCAACAACCGCTAACATCACGGGAACAGCCAAGAACCTTGTGGGCAATACTCGCACACTTAACTTCCGCGAGATAAAGGAAGGTGATGCGATTTATTACCTAGCTGAGTTCCCTGTAACACACGAAGAAAACATCACTTTTGATATTGATGTTAACGCAGGTTTGAAAGGCACAGGCCCACTGCGATTCACACAAAAATTCTATATAGAAGAGTAGGTTCAGCCTTCACTTTTCTGTTCACCAACTTATTAGAGCAACATCCCCATGAGTAAGATTGTTTTAGCCACAGGCAACCAAGGTAAAGTTCGCGAGATGGCAGGTATTCTGTCTGAGTTTGGTTTTGACGTTGTCGCACAAAGTGAGTTTAACGTTTCAGAAGTCGCTGAGACAGGAACAACATTCATTGAAAATGCCATCATTAAAGCCCGTCATGCAGCGAAAGAAACCGGTCTACCAGCAATTGCGGATGACTCGGGTTTAGAGGTTGATTACTTAAATGGCGCGCCAGGTATCTACTCAGCTCGTTACTCAGGAGAAGACGCTACCGATAAGCAGAACATCGAAAAGCTGCTTGATGCCATGCAAGGTGTTGAGGTAGCAAAGCGTACTGCTCGTTTCCACTGTGTATTGGTGCTAATGCGTCACGAAAATGATCCAACACCATTGGTGTGTCATGGTAAGTGGGAAGGACAAATTCTGACTGAAGAACACGGCGAAAATGGCTTTGGCTACGATCCTGTATTCTTTGTTCCAGAAGAGAACTGTGCATCTGCCGAGCTTGAACCTTCACGCAAAAAACAGCTTTCACACCGTGGTAAGGCCCTAGCGTCACTATTCGAAGCACTAAAAGAGCAAGCTCTGTAATGCACAACACAGCACTCGTTCCACCAGCTCTTAGCCTTTATGTACACATCCCGTGGTGTGTGCAAAAGTGTCCATATTGTGATTTCAACTCACACGCTCTGAAAGCCGAAATCCCTGAAAAAGAGTACATCGATGCGCTACTTGAGGATCTCGATACTGATATCGAGAAGTACCAACTCAATGGTGCACCTCGTCCTCTGCATTCGATCTTTATTGGAGGGGGAACTCCAAGCCTGTTCTCTCCAGAAGGTATCGGTCGACTGCTTCAAGGTATTGAGCAACGCACCCCATTCAAACCTGAAATTGAAATCACCATGGAAGCCAACCCGGGCACCATTGAAGCTGAGCGTTTCGCTGGTTACCAAAAAGCAGGGATTACTCGTATCTCGGTTGGTGTACAAAGCTTTGAGCAAGAAAAGCTAGAAAGACTGGGCCGTATCCATGGTCAAGATGAAGCGGTCAACGCTGCTCACCTTGCACATAAAATCGGTCTAAACAGCTTTAACCTCGATCTTATGCATGGCTTGCCGGATCAAAGTATCGATCAAGCATTGGCTGATCTAGACAAAGCCATCGAGTTAGATCCCCCGCATTTATCTTGGTACCAGCTAACAATAGAACCTAACACCATGTTCTATTACAAAACGCCAACTCTACCAGACGACGATGATCTCTGGAATATCTTCGAATTAGGCCACAAAAAGCTCGCTGATGCAGGTTATGTGCAATACGAAATCTCAGGCTACAGCAAGCCGGGCTACCAGTGTCAACACAACCTCAACTACTGGCGCTTCGGTGACTACTTGGGTATTGGCTGCGGCTCTCATGGCAAGCTGAGTTTTGCTGATGGACGAATCATTCGAACAACTAAGGTTAAACACCCTAGAGGCTATTTGGCGGCTTACCAGAATATGGTGAAGCCTTATATTTCGGATGAATTTGAAGTAGCAAACGAAGATCGCCCTTTCGAATTTTTCATGAACCGTTTCAGGCTGATGGAAGCATGCCCTAAGCAAGATTTCATTGATACGACAGGACTTGGTTTGGACGCTGTTCAGCCAACAATTGAGTGGGCAAAAGAGCTAGGTTATTTGAACGAAACTGATACTCACTGGCAAATCACAGAAAAAGGGAAACTTTTCCTCAACGATTTGCTGGAAGCCTTCATGGCCGAAGAAGACGAATAGTTTGAGATTCGAGATTCGAGA
>NZ_MCYD01000559.1:0-5088 GCF_002876325.1 Vibrio sp. 10N.261.52.A1 | reverse complement strand
TCGAGATTCGAGATTCGAGAAAAATGATAAAAGGGTTGGCTTTAGGGTCAACCCTTTTTATTGGAAGAGTCTTTCTCGAAGCGAAGCGCTCTATAGGACGAAGTCCGTGCTCGCATCTTTCTTCTAAAAAATCGAACGACCAATACGTTCTGAAAGCAGCTCGAGAGCCTTAGTGCCAGCCAGTGAGTTACCAGAAGGATCCAGCTCTGGAGACCACACAGCAATCGTCATTTCACCAGGAACGATAGCGATAATCCCGCCACCTACTCCCGATTTGCCCGGCATGCCGACGCGATAAGCAAACTCACCTGCGCCATCATACAAACCACAAGTTGCAAGCAAAGCATTCAGCTGCTTGGTCTGTACCGGCGTGATAATCTCTTTCTTAGTCTGTACTGACACACCTTTGTTCGCTAAGTAGCTAAAGGTTTTCGCCAAATCCACACAAGTCATCTTAAGTGCACAAGCATGGAAGTAATTATTGAGTACAGGGATAACATCGTTCTCAAAATTACCAAATGAACGCATCAAGTACGCGATAGCGGCATTACGGTCGCTATGCATCATTTCTGAAGCCGCTACAACCTTATCGTACACAATATGAGTATCGCCCGATAACTGACGCACAAACTCCAATAAACGCTGTCTTGGTGCTGACAAGCGGCTTTGTAATAGGTCAGCGACAACAATCGCACCAGCATTAATAAATGGGTTTCGAGGGATACCCTGCTCCATCTCAAGCTGGATCATCGAGTTAAAAGCTTGCCCTGAAGGTTCTTTACCTACACGCTGCCAAATCTCTTCCGGCTTATAGAGCACCATTGCTAACGTCAAACTCAAAGCCTTAGAAATAGATTGTACAGAGAAGGCTTCCTCTGCATCACCAGCTTGAATCACTTCTCCTTCATTGGTGTATACCGCAATCGCCAGTTTCTGGTTCGATATACGCGCTAATGCAGGAATATAATCAGCGACCTTTCCCTGACCAATTAAAGGGCGAACTTCTTCTAAGATCTCGGCCAAAATAGCTTGAGTTGGTTTCATGTGTGCTTACTTCTATATTGTTATTTTTGTAGGGACGTAACATATACCAATCGTAGTAAATAACGGCTCACTCTAGCTTGTTAAAACGCTCGATAACTGCGTTAGAATTTTTGATTGTAGAGTAACTACTTATCGAAAAAACCTGCCTTGTTCCTACGCTATTTTTAATCACTTACTTACTGTGATTGGTATTACTTTCTGTCGTTAAGCCTTTACTGAAATAAAAGCCTAAGGACAAAAAAGCCAACACTACAATAATGTTGGCTTTTATCAATCCCACAAAGTGTAAGGTTAAGATCCTAATCAAATCTCACCTTATATTTGTTGAGGTTCAGAATTACTTAGTACGCTTGTACTTAATATCCCAAACACCATGACCTAAACGGTGGCCACGAGCTTCAAATTTAGTCAGTGGACGCTCATCCGGGCGAGGAATGTAATCACCATCTTCAGCGATATTCTCGAAACCTGGTGCAGCATTCATTACTTCAATCATGTGCTCTGCGTAGTTTTCCCAGTCAGTTGCCATGTGGAAAATACCAGTTTCAAGGTGTAGTTTAGCGCGAACCATTTCAGCGAATTCAGCTTTAACGATACGACGCTTGTGGTGGCGAGCTTTGTGCCATGGGTCAGGGAAAAACAGTTGCAGTGTATGCAGGCTGCTATCTGGAATCATGTGTTCAAATACTTCAACAGCATCGTGACACATTACACGTAGGTTAGTTACGCCAGCATCGCGCGCAGTACCCAAACAAGCACCAACACCTGGGCTGTGAACTTCAATACCTAAGAAGTTCTTCTCAGGTGCGTTCTTTGCCATTTCAACCAGTGATGCACCCATACCGAAGCCAATCTCTAGTACAACTGGGTTATCGTTGCCAAATACTTCTTTCCAGTTAAGAAGCTCTGGGTTGTAGTCGATACCCATTGTTGGCCAACATTCATTCATCGCGTTCTCTTGGCCTTTTGTTAAGCGGCCTTCGCGGCGAACAAAACTACGGATCTTACGAACCAGTTTGCCGTCTTCAGTATATTCGTTAGTGGTCACTTCACTCATTGATTTTTGCCTGCACATTGATTAATCAAAGCGGGGATTATCCAAAGAATTGCCTTCGGTGCAAGTCTTTCCGTGGATAAATTCCCACACAATTTGTCTGTTTTACATCCAACGTTAAGTGTGGTGCAATTTCGCTTCTAATAATAGCAAAGCATAGAGCATGTCGTGACTCCTTTCGCAACCGCCATATTAAAGTGGTATGACGCCTACGGGCGTAAAGAATTACCTTGGCAACAAAACAAAACCGCCTACACCGTTTGGCTATCTGAAATCATGCTTCAGCAGACTCAGGTCACCACGGTGATTCCATACTACCAACGCTTCTTGGAACGTTTTCCTACAGTTATCGATCTAGCAAACGCCGAGCAAGATGAAGTGCTCCATCTATGGACAGGGCTTGGTTACTACGCACGAGCTCGTAACCTACACAAAGCTGCCAAGATCGTCGCAGAGCAATATGGTGGGGAGTTTCCACTTTCTCTCGAAGAAATGAATGCGCTTCCAGGCATTGGTCGCTCAACAGCGGCAGCTGTTCTGTCCTCTGTTTACAAGCTCCCTCATGCGATCCTTGATGGTAACGTGAAGCGAACGCTTGCAAGAAGCTTTGCTGTCGAGGGTTGGCCTGGACAAAAGAAGGTTGAAAACCAACTCTGGGAACACGCAGAGGCACACACACCAAAGCAAGATGTCGATAAGTACAATCAAGCTATGATGGATATGGGAGCAATGGTTTGTACTCGTAGCAAGCCTAAATGTACTCTGTGCCCAATTGAAAGCATGTGTGAAGCTAAAAAACTCGATAGACAACTCGACTTCCCTGGCAAAAAGCCAAAGAAAGAGAAACCAGTAAAAGAGACATGGTTTGTAATCCTGTATCACGATAACCAAGTGTGGCTTGAGCAGCGCCCTCAATCAGGTATCTGGGGAGGCTTATTCTGTTTCCCTCAAAATGAGAACGCAGAAATCGAACACCAATTGGATCTTCGTTCAATCACAAACACAGATTCAATCAAGACCATGATTGCGTTTAGGCATACTTTCAGCCACTACCACTTAGATATCACACCAGTATTAGTAAAATTAGATAAACAACCAGATTTGATAATGGAAGGGACTAAAGGTCTCTGGTATAACTTATCAAAACCAGAAGAAATTGGCCTAGCCGCTCCTGTAAAGCAGCTTATTGAAAGCCTACCATTTGAACTGAATGACGACGTTTGAATCAACGAACGCGATAAGAGGAACCACTATGAGCCGCACTGTATTTTGTGCTCGCCTCCAGAAAGACGCTGAAGGCTTAGAATTTCAACTTTACCCAGGTGACTTAGGTAAGCGTATCTTTGACAACATCTCTAAAGAAGCTTGGGGACAATGGCAAAGCAAACAAACCATGCTTATCAATGAAAAGAAGCTAAATATGATGGATCCTGAACATCGTAAACTTCTTGAAACTGAGATGGTTAACTTCCTTTTCGAAGGTAAAGATGTCGTAATTGATGGCTACACTCCACCAAGCGAATAAGACATTTATTTAAGCAAATTTTAATGACATCATGGTTAGCGCTGCGATGTCATTTTTGTATGAGGAACTATGAAAAAGCTCAGTTACTTCCTAACCGCCATGCTACTTACTGGTTGCAGTCGTGAGTTCGTTGAGAGCATTTATGATGTGAATTACGAGCCAACCAACCGATTCGTAAATAACTTAGCGGAGTTACCCGGTCAATTTGAAAAAGATACAGGCGCATTAGACGCTTTGATCAATAGCTTTTCTGGCAATATCCAAAAGCGCTGGGGTAGCAACGAAATCAAGATGGCAGGTAAGAGTAACTATGTGAAATACATAGATAATTACTTGAGCCGATCAGAAGTAAACTTTAGCGAGGGCCTGATAACGGTAGAAACAGTTTCCTCAACAGAGCCTAAAAAACACCTCAAAAATGCAATTATGACAACGCTGCTTACGCCAGATGATCCAGCACATGTCGACCTATTCTCTTCAAAAAGTATCAAATTAGAAGGTAAACCTTTTCTCTATAACCAAGTTGTAGACCAAGAGAAAAAGCCTATCCAATGGACATGGCGCGCCAACAAATTTGCTGACTACCTGATTGCCAACAACCTCAAAACCAAAGAAGTCGACTTTAAAAAAGCCTATTACGTTGAAATCCCTATGGTGGCCGATCACGCAAGCCAGCGTAGTTACCAATATGCCGATATCGTTCGACGCGCATCTAAGCGCTATGACATCCCTGAAGACTTAATCTACGCAATCATCAAGACAGAAAGTAGCTTTAACCCATATGCGGTTAGCTGGGCGAATGCATACGGCTTGATGCAAGTTGTGCCGAAAACAGCAGGTCGAGATGTATTTAAACTGGTAAAAAACAAACCTGGGGAGCCCACTCCTGAGTACTTATTCAACCCAGAAAACAACATTGATGCCGGCACCGCGTACTTTTACATCCTTAAAAATCGCTATTTGAAAGATGTGCGACACCCCACAACATTGGAATACAGCATGATCTCTGCGTACAACGGTGGCACTGGCGGTGTACTCAATACCTTTAGCAAGGACAGAAAGCGAGCAATGCGTGACTTAAACTCACTGCAACCGAGTCAAGCTTACTGGGCACTTACTAAAAAACACCCGAACAAAGAGTCGCGCCGATACCTAGAAAAAGTAACAAAGTTCAAGAAAGATTTTAACCAAGGTAAAACGTAAGCCTCACTTTTGAATAAAAAAACAACTAACGAACGTTTTTTTTAATTATTTTCAAAAAAGGTGTTGACGGTTATGCAGAAAATCCGTTTAATAGCGCTCCGTTGCCCGGATAGCTCAGTCGGTAGAGCAGAGGATTGAAAATCCTCGTGTCGGTGGTTCGATTCCGCCTCCGGGCACCACAATTTGATTTGTTGGTGTCAACACTCTTTAACAGGGAGTAACAGCACGGACAAAAGCATAAAGAATTTAGTGTGCCGACTTA
>NZ_MCYD01000558.1:1160-1549 GCF_002876325.1 Vibrio sp. 10N.261.52.A1 | reverse complement strand
TTGATTGTCGAAGATAACTTGATGAATCAGAAGATAGCGAGCTTCTTTCTTGAACAAGCAGGTTACGAGTATCTAATTGCTAGTAATGGACAAGAGGCGGTTGATGTTATTACTCAGGGCGCGCAATTTGATGCCGTGTTGATGGATTGCATGATGCCAGTCATGGATGGGATAACTGCGACCAGAGCAATCCGACAGTGGGAGAGCGAGCAACAAACGACACCACTACCAATTATTGCCTTAACCGCAAGTGTATTAGAAGAAGACATCAAAGATTGCTTTGATGCAGGCATGAATGCCTATTTACCCAAGCCTTATAAATCTCACCAACTCTATGACCTGTTTAGCAGCCTTGATATCGTCTAACTGATAGCTGGTTTAAAGCTCAA
>NZ_MCYD01000558.1:0-410 GCF_002876325.1 Vibrio sp. 10N.261.52.A1 | reverse complement strand
AGCTGGTTTAAAGCTCAACAATGCTGTTGAGCTTTAAACCATAGTTGGAACAAGCTTGTTAACGCACTTCCATGCCTAAATTGTATTGAGCAAGGCAGCGCCCGACATAACTGATTTTGATGAAAGCCGCCACAATGATGGTGCTGATGTGCGCAACGACCTGAACCGGTAGTGAGAAATGATCCGCCATTGGGTAAGCGATGATTATGCTGAGTAGCATAAGCAAAGTGGTAATCGCTAGGCTGAAGTTAGATACAGAAAGTAGAGTTTGAAAGCGTTGAGTCATCGTCTTCATATTGAATTCCTAGTTACTAATAGTTGTTTTGATATTTAACTAGTAGCAATTAGTGTTCCAAGATTTAAAACTCTTGATTGTCAGTGTTTTAACTTTAGGTGTTGCTCTTTTGTAG
>NZ_MCYD01000557.1:0-7195 GCF_002876325.1 Vibrio sp. 10N.261.52.A1 | reverse complement strand
AGAATATGGTGGAGGGAGACGGATTCGAACCATCGAAGGCAGTGCCGGCAGATTTACAGTCTGCTCCCTTTGGCCACTCGGGAACCCCTCCAGGGTGTTTTTCCTAACTCATAATGGATAGGCTAAAGAGATGTTTTTCCCAACGCATCTCTCAAGTGCGGAGCGCATCATAGCAAACACGTTAAACCTGTAAAGGGTTTTTCTTATGGTTTTGTGTTAAATGCTGCCTTTTTGGGCAAAGATGGCGAAAAGTACTCATATTGCTCGTGAAGTGAACATCTGTACTAAGGTTTACGTACTGGTGGGTAACGCCTTGAGGTTATTGACTTTCTGTCTTGCTGTTGTTTTGGCTAAACCACCACGAAACGTAAACGAAATTTAATCTAGATTTACACTTCTTGACGTTACAGCATTCATCAGTTGATAGAATACTGTTAATTTCATTTATAGAGAATAATACCAATCGTAGTAAGTAACTTGTCGTTCTAGCTTATTAAAATGCTCGGCAGCTGCGTTAGGATTTTTGATTGTAGGGTAACTACTTTTCAAAGCTACCCTGTTGAAAAGAGCAGCCTTGTTTTCAAGCCTTTTTCCTACGCTATTGCTGACCACTTACTCACTGTGATTGCTACAAAACTGACTTGCAGACCATAATTATGAAAAATAAATCTGTTTTAACCCTGCTGAGCTTGTCTATTCTTATGGCGCCTCCAGCCGTACTTGCAAAGCGCATGGGCTCGAGCACTGTCACTGTTGTTACTGAGCAGGTTGATATTCACCAAGTTAGCCAATCCCTGTCTCTAGTTGGAAAACTAGAAGCTGAGCAATCAGTGATGATCACTTCTGAGGTGGCTGGACGCGTTGACTCTATCAACATTAAAGCGAATCAAGATGTGACTAAAGGTCAGATGTTGGTTCAGTTAGATGACGATAAGGCAAAAGCTGCAGTTGCAGAAGCGCAAGCGTATCTAAAAGACGAGAAACGTAAACTAGCGGAATTTGAACGCTTGGTGAAACGTAACGCGATCACGCAAACCGAAATTGACGCGCAGAAAACTAATGTAGAGATCGCCAATGCTCGTTTGGCGGCAGCAAATGCCAACCTAAAAGATCTTCACATTAGCGCACCATTCTCAGGCACAGTCGGCTTTATCGATTTTAGCCGCGGTAAAATGGTGACCGCAGGTACTGAGCTAGTAACCCTAGATGATCTGTCAGTCATGCAGTTAGACCTTCAGATCCCTGAACGTTACCTTTCTAAGCTATCTAAAGGTATGAAAGTGACGGCTCGCACCAGTGCATGGGGAGATACAGAATTTACAGGTTCAGTGGTTGGCATTGATTCTCGTATCAACGCAGAGACATTAAACCTTCGAGTTCGAATTAATTTCGATAACAACAATGATTATCTAAAGCCGGGCATGTTGGTGTCGGCGGCGATGGACTTCCCACCAATTGAAGCACCAATCATTCCAGTTCAAGCTCTCGAGTACTCAGGTACTAAACGTTTTGTTTATGTGGTTGGTGAAGATAACAAGGCAACGCGAACGGAAGTCTTCCTTGGTGCTCGTATCGACAACGAAGTTGTGATTGAAAAGGGTATCGAAATTGGCCAGAAAATTGTTGTTCAGGGCATCGTGAACATGCGTGATGGTGTTCAGGTTCAGGAACTTGCTATAAACCGACCGGCTGACTCAGCAACCGAGAAAACAGCACAAGAAGGCGCTAACTAATGTTGTTATCTGACGTTTCAGTAAAGAGACCAGTAGCAGCTGTCGTATTGAGCTTGCTGTTGGTTGTGTTTGGTATTGTCTCTTTTAGTAAGCTTGCCGTTCGTGAAATGCCTGATATCGAAAGCCCTGTGGTATCGATCAGCACGCGTTACGAAGGCGCATCAGCGACCATTATCGAGAGTCAAATAACCTCCAATCTTGAAGACCAATTATCCGGTATCAGTGGTATTGATGAGATCGAGTCCACCACTCGTAACGGTATGTCGCGTATTACGATTACCTTTGAATTGGGTTACGACCTGAATACTGGTGTGAGTGACGTTCGTGACGCCGTTGCTCGTGCACAGAGATTTTTGCCTGACGAAGCTGATGACCCGATTGTTTACAAGAACAACGGTAGCGGTGAGGCTTCGGTTTACATCAACCTAAGCTCTACTGAGATGGACCGAACGCAGTTGACCGATTACACAGAGCGTGTGTTGATTGACCGCTTTAGTTTGATCTCCGGCGTAAGTTCAGTGGATATCTCGGGTGGCTTGTACAAAGTAATGTACGTGAAGCTAAAGCCTGCGGAAATGGCAGGGCGTGGTGTTACCACATCTGATATTACGTCTGCATTGAACAACGAGAATATCGAGAGCCCGGGCGGTGAAGTTCGTAATGACGCGATCGTGATGTCGGTTCGTACCGCTCGTTCATACACAGAAGCGGAAGACTTTGAATACCTGGTGGTCAAGCGCTCTTCTGACAACACGCCGATTTATCTTAAAGATGTCGCTGATGTTTATATTGGCGCAGAGAACGAAAACTCGACTTTTAAGAGTGACGGTGTTGTTAACGTCAGTATGGGTATCGTGCCTCAATCAGATGCAAACCCACTTGAGGTGGCAGATTTAGTACACAAAGAAGTGGAAGCTATTCAGAAGTTCTTGCCAGATGGTACGCGTTTGGCTGTCGACTATGACTCGACTGTGTTCATTGATCGTTCTATTTCAGAGGTTTACAGCACACTCTTTATCACAGGAGGTTTGGTTATCCTCGTGCTTTACATCTTTATTGGTCAAGCGCGTGCAACACTGATTCCTGCAGTAACCGTACCGGTATCTTTGATATCGTCGTTTATTGCGGCTTACTACTTCGGTTTCTCTATCAACCTGATTACCTTGATGGCACTTATCCTGTCTATTGGTCTGGTAGTAGATGACGCGATTGTGGTAGTAGAGAACATTTTCCACCATATTGAGCGCGGCGAATCGCCATTGCTTGCGGCTTATAAAGGTACGCGTGAAGTAGGCTTTGCGGTAATCGCAACGACGCTTGTATTGGTGATGGTATTCTTACCAATCTCGTTCATGGACGGCATGGTTGGTCTTCTGTTTACCGAGTTCTCCGTATTGCTTGCTATGTCGGTGATCTTCTCGTCGTTAGTCGCATTGACGTTAACGCCAGTGCTAGGCAGTAAGATCCTAAAAGCGAACGTGAAACCAAACCGCTTTAACCTGTTTGTTGAACGTGTATTTGGCAAATTAGAATCTGGATACCGCTCGGTATTACGCCGCGCGTTAAATTGGCGTTGGGCTGCTCCTATCATCATTATCGCATGTTTGGGTGGTAGCTATGGTTTGATGCAACAAGTGCCAGCGCAGCTGACTCCGCAAGAAGACCGTGGTGTTATTTTTGCGTTTGTCCGTGGTGCTGATGCAACCAGTTATAACCGCATGTCTGCCAACATGGACATTGTTGAAGAACGTCTAATGCCATTGCTTGGTCAAGGCTTCTTGAAGTCATTCAGCATTCAATCACCAGCATTCGGTGGTAATGCTGGTGACCAAACGGGCTTTGTTATCATGATCCTCGAAGATTGGGACGAGCGTGATGTGACCGCGCAAGAAGCGCTGAATGAAGTTCGTAAGTCACTAGCTGGTATCCCTGATGTACGAGTGTTCCCGTTTATGCCTGGTTTCCGAGGAGGGTCGAGTGAGCCAGTACAATTCGTACTTGGTGGCTCAGATTACTCTGAACTGCAAAAGTGGGCGGAGATCTTAAAGCAAGCCGCTGAAGATTCGCCGATGATGGAAGGCGCAGATATTGATTACTCTGAGAAAACGCCTGAGCTACTGGTTACTGTAGACAAGCAGCGTGCAGCAGAGCTGGGTGTGAGTGTTTCTGACATCTCCGACACCCTAGAAATCATGCTAGGCGGTCGTAGTGAGACAACCTTTGTGGAACGTGGTGAAGAGTACGATGTTTATCTGCGAGGTGATGAAAACAGCTTTAACAACGCGAACGACCTAAGCCAAATCTACATGCGAACTCAATCTGGTGAGTTGGTGACATTAGATACGCTAACGCATATTGAAGAAGTGGCATCTTCGATCCGCTTATCACACTACAATAAGCAGAAATCGGTAACGATTAAAGCCAACCTTATGGAAGGTTACACGCTGGGTGATGCGTTAGATTTCCTTGATCAGCAAGCGATTGAACAATTACCGGGTGATATCTCAGTCAGCTACTCTGGTGAGTCTAAAGACTTCAAAGAGAACCAATCGAGCATCTTGGTGGTGTTTGCATTAGCGATGTTGGTGGCGTACTTGGTACTGGCGGCGCAGTTCGAGAGCTTCATTAACCCGCTAGTGGTAATGTTCACTGTACCTATGGGTATCTTTGGTGGCTTCTTGGGCTTGGTGCTGATGAGTCAAGGGCTCAACGTGTACAGCCAGATTGGTATGATCATGTTGATCGGTATGGTAACCAAAAACGGTATCTTGATCGTTGAGTTTGCTAACCAACTGCGTGACCGCGGTATTGAGTTTGAAAAGGCGATCATTGATGCTTCAGCTCGACGTTTACGTCCAATCATGATGACCGCGTTTACCACACTAGCAGGTGCTATCCCATTGATTACCTCAACAGGTGCGGGTTACGAAAGCCGTGTGGCAGTGGGTACGGTTATCTTCTTCGGTATGGGCTTTGCGACTCTGGTAACTCTGTTCGTAATCCCTGCGATGTATCGACTGATTTCTGGCTCAACACGCTCTCCGGGTCACGTCGAAGCGGTGCTCAACAAAGAGCTAAGCCATGACAACATAGGTAGAACTAGCCACGGTTAATTTAGTGGTATAGATAAGTAATTGATGAAAGCCCGACAACTTACTTGTTGTCGGGCTTTTTTATTTGGTTTTCCGAATGGTGCGAGAAAAGAGTGAGACTCTATTGCTCGCTCAGATATTGAATGGTTTCCAGCAGTTCTTCCATAGAGCGGTGGCCTCTTAGTTTCACCATATAGCGCCCATTAATAATAAAGCTCGGAATGCTGCTAATCGATGCTTGCTCGGTCTTAGTAACAGCATCTTCCATGAACTTAGCCCATTGCTGTTGTTGGGTTTGAGTCATGTCTTCTTGTTTCACAAGGTTATGCTCTCTGAAAAAGGCGTCGATATCCGTTTCTTGCAATGGTTTTTTAGTTTGAACCAGCGAGAATAATTCACTCAAAAGTTCATGAGACAGATCAGGCTTTTGAGCCAGCACGGTGTAGTAAATACCTGCAGCTTGTAAGGTCGAGTCGTTAAAAATCACGTGAGTACGATGCAATTCCAGTTCACCAGAGCCTTCCTTATCTTTAAGTAACTCTGTCATCTGCCAACAAGGCATGCAGGTCAATGAAAAGAATTTGTCTACTTGATACTCGGTCGAATAAGGTTTTTCCAAAAGCGTGTATTGTTTTCCCTCTGATGGAGATGCATAAGCAGTAGCGCTTAGGATAAGAGAAGCTAAAAGGATAAATACGTTTTGTAATCGTTTCATGAGAGTTCCGGTTTATCTGTGAATGTTTTGAAAAGCCTGCGTTTGCTCCTAGCGAAGTGCGGGCTTTTTTTGTATAACAATATCTGCTCAATACATTAAAAAATGAAAACTATTAAGGGACACCAAAGTGGCTGAATTTAAATACAAAGATCTTTCTCAAGAAGAACAAGACAAGCTGGATGCAGCAACCTTTCGTCGCCTATTAGCACACTTAGACAACAACAAAGATGTTCAGAATATTGATCTGATGATCTTGGCTGGCTTCTGTCGTAACTGCTTCAGTAAGTGGTACAAAGCCGAAGCTGAACAACAAGGTTTAGACCTTGATATTGATGATGCTCGTGAGCGTGTTTATGGCATGACTTACGATGAGTGGAAACAAAACCACCAACCAAAAGCAACACCAGAGCAACTGGCTGCTTTTGAAGCGAAGCAAAAACCAGAATAGTCTTAGTTTGTCGTTAACCAAAGACATATAAAAAGAGCCCATCAAGGGCTCTTTTTATTTTGGACGCTTGTGTTTTGCTTGGTGCTTAAGCTAATTCACCCGTTTGAGAGAAAGCTTCTAATTTTGCAGCGTAAGGCTGAAGGTCACCAATGTTGTTGTTCACCCACTCGTCATTGAAGTAAGTGTCTAGGTAACGCTCGCCGCTATCACAAAGTAGAGTCACGATAGAGCCTTTCTCTCCACGCGCTTTCATCTCGCTTGCTAGCTGAAGCACACCGTACATATTGGTACCTGTTGATGCTCCAACCTTACGGCCTAGAATGTCAGACAACCAATGTGTCGTTGCAATACTTGCCGCGTCTGGGATCTTACGCATTTCGTCAACCACACCTGGAATAAAGCTTGGTTCTGCACGAGGGCGACCAATGCCTTCAATTTTGCTGAATGTGCTGCCTTTTACTTCTGTATTGCCTGTTTTGTAATACTCGTGGAAAACTGAGTTTTCAGGGTCAACAACGCAAAGTTTAGTTTCATGCTGTTGGTAACGAATGAAACGACCAATCGTTGCTGAAGTACCACCAGTACCCGGGCTCATTACAACCCAAGTTGGAACCGGGTGATCTTCCATCTGCATTTGATTGAAAATCGAGTTCGCGATGTTGTTGTTACCACGCCAGTCGGTTGCGCGCTCAGCGTAAGTAAATTGGTCCATGTAATGACCATTAAGTTCCGCTGCTAAACGACGAGACTCATCGTAAATTTGGTCAGAGCGGTCAACGAGGTGTGCTTGGCCGCCGTAGAATTCAATCTGCTCGATCTTTTTCTTCGCTGTGCACTTTGGCATTACTGCGATAAATGGAAGGCCAAGTAGGCGAGCGAAGTAAGCTTCAGACACCGCCGTGCTACCAGATGAAGATTCAATGATCGTGGTTTCTGGGCCAACCCAACCGTTACAGATAGCGTATAAAAACAGAGAACGCGCCAAACGGTGCTTCAAAGAGCCTGTTGGGTGTGTACTTTCATCTTTAAGGTAAATATCAATGCCTTCAATGCTTGGAAGGTCTAGTTTGATAAGGTGCGTATCCGCAGAGCGTTGGTAGTCCGCTTCAATTTTACGAATCGCGTTGTTAATCCATTGATGGTCAGTGCACATAAGCGTTCTCCTGATCGAGTGTAGGAATTTTTTGTAATTGGTATGGTTTTAATT
>NZ_MCYD01000556.1:0-4463 GCF_002876325.1 Vibrio sp. 10N.261.52.A1 | reverse complement strand
CAGTTATTTACCTCTCATTTGAAACTAATCACCTATGATCATCATCTTTGATGGTCTGCTATCTTTAACTTTATGATGACAAATGGTGTTGGTTTTTAGTTAACCTACCGCTTTTTGAAACAGTTTGAGAATACTATGAAACATCGTTACTTGATTGGCCTTATGTGCGGCAGCCTCACCTCTCTTGCTCATGCTTCTGAAGCTCCTGCGTTAGAAGTTGGTTTAGCCGTTGACCAAGATCTGAGTGCCGTTGTTGAGTTTGACCAGAAATACCGTGTCACTGTTGGCAATGACGGTGCTGCATTTGATTATATTTGGAAGCGTGGTCAGTTTGAGACAGAAGCGCCGTTAAGCTGGTATGTTGGTGCGGGTGCATGGGCAGAGTGGAATGACGACTTTGGTTTGCGTTTACCGCTAGGTGTCAAAGTGAACTTCTATGAAGGTTGGAATGCTTACGCACAGCTTCACCCAGAACTCGATATGTACAAAGGCGTTGAGTTACAACTAGGTGGTGCTTTGGGCGTGACCTACAAGTTCTAAGGTTGAACTTCAAACGAGCTACAGCAAAAAGCCAGCGCATCGCTGGCTTTTTCATTTTTAGCATTTATTGCCATCTAGAAAGTAAAACTTAATCCGATATTAGCTTGGAATTGATTCATCCAATCGGTATCAAAACGAATAATGCAGTCTTGCCCATTGCTTGGGATGTTACATACACCTGTTGTGTCGTTATCAACCACTGTTCCTAACCAACGAACTTGGGTATTCAGCGCCAAGCGATCGCTCAATTTATATTCTAAGCCGCCAAAGATTGACGTAGAGAAGCCGTATTTATCTTTCGCCCAGTCTACATCGACATATGAGGCGCCAAGGCCTAAGCCTAGGTATCCAGACAATACCGAGGAAGCCGGGTAGTAAATGCTACTTTGAAAGTGCAGATATTGGATCGAAGAGCTCAGGTTGAGCGTTTCTAATTCAGAGCTTTGGTTTGAGTAAAAGAAACCAACACGCCCTTTCTCAAGTGGTGTCTCAATCGCAAAGGTGTAGTTTTCAGATCCTTTCATGTCATAGGTTTTGCCATCTTGATCTTCGACACTACCACCGCCGGTATAACCAACCATCGGAGTAATAATGATCTCCGGTGAGGCATAAACACTCGAAGCCGAGAGAAGCGCAACTAACATCGTCATATTTACTTTGTTATTCATGAGTATATCCTTATCCATACACCTACTAATTGTGATGGTTACATCAATATCGTGCGACTAATTTCGACGATTCTTGAAGATACTTCACACACCTGATAGTACTTAAATAGAGACTCGACAAATTAATAATAAGCCAGAGGTGTCTATGGAACATAATCTGAAAAATGCCCTACAAATTACAGCGTTTATTTACTTCGTCATTCTTTCATTTGGCTTTATTGCGATTGGTAGTTAATACCATTTATTGCGAGGCTGAGTTTTTATACTCAGGGAATAATGAATAGTGGGATTGTAACCAATATTGATACAGCAATAGACTTAGATTATTACGCTAAGTTTATTGCTGGTAAAACAGCACTGGTCGCTCAAGGTGGCGGGCAGAGAAGTATTTTTACTTCAGGCGTTCTCGACGCTTTTCTCCTTTCTAATTTTGACCCTTTCGATGAATTTTTCGGCACCTCGGCAGGTGCGCTTAACTTATGTGCCTATTTGTGCCGTGATAAAGGCTTAGGGCGTTCTTTTGTCCTTGACCTTACCACGTCTCCAGAGTTCTTTAATCTGTTCTCTTACATACGGCACAGGAAGAATTTAGGGCTTGAGTGGGCCTTAGAGCAAATCATGGCTTACCCTTATAAGCTCGATCTTGATTTAGGGCGGCAAACCTTAGGTGAACGCCACTTCTATGCGGCGGTAACGGATTCTAAAGATTTACGAGATCACTACTTTCCTCTATTGGGGGACGATTGGTACAAAGTGATGATTGCGACTTGTGCCATCCCTCGCTTGTACAATGATGAGATCTTGATTGGTGATAGCGCTTATGTGGATGGCGGTGTGTCTGCTTCTATTCCAGTTCAAGAAGCGTGGCGTAGGCAAGCTCGTTCTATAGTGGTGATTCGTACTGAACCAGTAACGGATGAAGAGGGGAGACCGCTAGTTCAAGCGCCGCAGCAACAACAGAAAATCCAAGCACCTAAACCGGTAACCGCCGAGGAGCTGGAGTGGTTCCGAGAATCGTTCGATAGTGTTCAAGGCCATTGGCAACAAAAAGTGGAGCAATGGAAGACGGACTGGACCTCTTTCTTCCAGCAGCAGATCCTACGCTCTAAAGAACAGAAGCGTGACCGTGGGCATTTAGATTTACTTAATGGCGGTCGATGGTTGTTTGGTGCTGATGATATTTACCGTTTAAGCCATTTAATTGGTGATAAGTTTGATTCTGGGTTGGCCGACATGTTGATGGTACACTACCAAACTTACTCGTTGACTCAAGACTTTTTGAATTCTCCTCCGGATGATGCCTTTGTGGTGCAGATCGCGCCAAGTAAACCGTTAAAATCGAGCTCTTTAATGAGTGACAAAGAAGATTTGCTCCATGATTACGAATTGGGTTTAGAAGCCGGCTATCGATTCGTTGAAACTTATACCACAACAGAAAACGCTCGCAGTTCCCATATGCCGCAATTGGCAAGCATTGTTATTGATAAATAATACGGGCGGAATGCTATAGCTAGCTTTGTTGAGATAACATACTGAAATGAAAAAAGGGTTATTGAACTTAGTTCGATAACCCTTTTACTTTTATCTCATGTTGTCGCTGTTTTTTTGCTTCATCTGCTTTTAGCTAGGTGACAGGTAGGATTCTCATACAGTTGGTTGAGCCAGCCACGTCCATGATATCGCCTTGAGTAATGATCACGAGATCACCAAACTTGAGATGACCTTTCTCTTTTAAGCAAGCAAGTGTCGATAGTGCAATGTCAAAGCTATCTTTGGCTTCTGTCTCAAAATAGATAGGGGTTACGCCTCGATACAAGGTACAACGGTTTAGCGTTCCTTCGTTACGAGACAAAGCGTAGATAGGCATGTCCGCACTTAAGCGAGACATCATCAAAGCAGTGCGCCCAGACTCAGTCAGCGTGACTACACCTTTAATGCCTTCCATGTGGTTGGCAGAGTAGATGGTTGCCATTGATACTGTTTCTTCTGCTGTCACGAAAGTGCGGTCAATTCGGTAGTTGGACTGATTGACGCTTGCCATCTTCTCGGCACCCACACACACTTCAGCCATCGATTTTACCGTCTCTACTGGGTATTGTCCGGCAGCGGTTTCACCAGACAGCATTACCGCATCAGTACCATCAAGCACTGCGTTCGCTACATCCATTACTTCAGCACGGGTAGGCATTGGAGCGGAGATCATTGATTCCATCATCTGAGTTGCAGTGATGATAGTGCGATTAAGGGCTCTAGCGCGGCGTATAAGCTGTTTTTGTACACCGACCAACTCTGGGTCTCCAATTTCTACTCCGAGGTCACCACGAGCCACCATGACCACATCTGAAGCCATTATGATGTCATCCATGTTCTCAACGGTCGATACTGTCTCTGCTCGCTCTACTTTGGCGACCAGGTGAGCTTCTAAACCTGCTTCACGCGCAAGTTGGCGAGCGTAGTGCATGTCTTCGCCGTTACGAGGGAAAGAGACAGCGAGATAATCGACTTGGATTTGGGCGGCGGTGACGATGTCTCGTTTGTCTTTGTCGGTTAGCGCTTCTGCAGAAAGCCCACCGCCTTTTTTGTTGATGCCTTTGTTGTTGGATAGCGGGCCGCCAATGATGACTTCGGTATGAACGCGACAACCTTCGACCTTGGTGACTTTGAGTTGCACACGTCCATCATCAAGTAACAGAATGTCGCCGGCTGAGACATCATTCGGCAGCTCTTTGTAGTCGAGGCCAACGGCTTCTTGATTGCCTTCGCCTAAACCTAGGCTGCTGTCGAGGGTGAATTCATCACCAACAGCCAGTTGAATCTTTCCATCTCTGAATGTCGACACACGAATCTTGGGACCTTGAAGGTCGCCGAGAATAGCGATTTGTGTCCCCAGTTTTTTTGCGATTGCTCTGACTTTTTCTGCACGTTGTATATGGTCGTCGCTGCTGCCGTGGGAGAAGTTCATACGAACAATATTGGCACCGGCTTTGATGATCTCTTCAAGCACGTTACCTTTATCGGTAGAAGGGCCTAGCGTTGTGACGATTTTCGTTTTTCTTAATTCAGCTGTCATGAATACTCCTAGAGTGAGGCCAGTAATCTTTTTAAAAGACTGAATTAAGTATATGCACTAATTGATAATTTATTGGGAGCTAGGAGGATATTTCTTGATTTGCCTTTAATTATTGAATTCAGGGCTCAAACGCGATGTTTTATTATGAAAATTAAGTCGTAAATTATCGATGTGGGTGTTAATTT
>NZ_MCYD01000555.1:0-6932 GCF_002876325.1 Vibrio sp. 10N.261.52.A1 | reverse complement strand
CATATACCTACACTGATTATCATTAAATTAATTTATCATTTTTAACTTCAGTATAGTGGAGTAATAAAATGAAACCTCTTAAATATGTGATGACACTTGCTTTAATTCAAGGCTCATTCGCATGTCATAGCGAACAAGTTAAAAAAGACCAGACCCATGATATTAATGGGGTTTGGTTTAGCCAACGAGACGGCGAAATTAAAGTTATCGAAAATGAGACTACAAGAACAATACAAGTGGTTAATAGCACTTGTTATGAAGTGTCTAACTCTCTGAGTTATGGCACAGAGTTGAGTTATGAAGCGATAAAACAGCATTCCATTCGTCAAGATAATCAATTGATTCTTAATATTCTTCGACCTAGACCTTTTACTTATACTTTAATTAGCAATATTAATGATGTATGTACTGAAGGCCTTGGCCACTCTATGGTTCGCGATGGTTACTTTGATTTTGATGCTCAATCGATGTTCGATATATATTGGCAAGATATGAACAACCACTATGCCTTTTTTGATGAACGTAACATTGACTGGGATGAGGTTTATGATAAATATTATGATGGATTATACGGTGCAGACGACGAACAGTTAATTAATGTATTCGATGAAATACTGCGTCACTTAAAGGATGATCATAGTTCTATTTCTATCCCTTCAAAAGAGCTGCAGATATGGTACAGCAATAAATCCACCTTGGAACAACAATTGGAGTTGGAAGCTGACCAGTTAAATATTCCTGAATCAGAAAAAGAAAGCTACATAACCAGTCAGAAGGATAAAATCACGCTCAATATCATGAAGTATTTGTTTGAACATGAACAGGAAGGTTTTAAAAAACGAGCTTCTCGTGAGAGCAAGGAACATCGTCTTAACTGGGGCATCATTGATAATAAAGGCATACCGACTGGATACTTAAGAATTGGCGACTTCATGAGCTATATCGATGAAGGTTTAATAACAGAGACTCCTAAACGAAACACAGATAAAGCTCATCGTCAGTTTGAAGAATTAGTGACTAAAATATTAACGCAGCTAAATGATACCCAGTCGTTGATTATCGATATCCGTGAAAATGAGGGTGGGCTTGATATGCAAGGTCTATGGTTATTGCAACATTTGATTGAAGAGCAGCAGTTAGCTTGGCATGTTAGCTCTTACTTCAAAGGTGAATTCAGCCATGATGTCGATGTCACGATGACTCCGAGCGATGGTATTTCATATACAAAACCGATTGTACTTTTGACCTCTTTTGGAACGGTTAGTGCAGCAGAGACATTCGCATCGGCGATGAATACGCTCCCTCACGTGACCATCGTTGGTGAATCGACATCAGGCGCCACCTCAGATGCGTTTGGCAGAATGCTGCCTAATGGCTGGGAGTATTCATTAAGTAATTTATATTATAAGAATCGCGACCTTGAAAACCATGAAGTCACAGGGGTACAGCCAGATCACGTGGTAAGAAACTTTGTGTTAGAAGATCGTCAGCAAGGCCGAGATGTTGTGCTCGAAAAAGCATTGTCATTACTTTATTAAGGCTAACGAGCGCCTAGTTGGAGTGTCACTTGGATAACGAAAAATAGCCGCTGATTAGCGGCTATTTTTGTATGGCTTGTATAAATCCAGACAAGCCTATCGATGGTTATGTATACCCGAGTAGTTCGGTACACATAGTGCTTTTAATCAGGTTTTAGCTAGAGACTAATCTAGGTTAACACGCTCAAATTTGACAGTGTGACCACCGGTGTTTTGACTTGATTCTGTTGCGTAATACAGAGATACCTTACCATTTGAATGAAGGTAGAACTCTTCACCTGTATTCACTTGAAGCGTCGAATTTTCAGAATTTCGAGGATCAATGTAGTTGATCGATACTGCGGTGATAGCATTTCCGTTTTCATCGGTTGCGCTTCCCGTCGCCGAAACTCGATACGTCGTATCCGCATCAATAAAATGTGATAGAGGCTGAGCGTTGCCTACAAGAATATTGTGATCAGACGCGCTAACAGCGACACCTTCTTGAACAGGTAAACCACAGAATCTTGCTGTTACTTTGATTACTTCGATGGTTTCATTTGAACCTGTGCGACCTAAGCCAAGATTCAGCTTTCCGTCAACTAAACGTGAAAAATAACGGTCACTGTTTAGATTCATGTGAAGTTCAATTCTACCAGCGTTATTCGAACCGCCGCTTGCTCCACTCTCTCCCTCAAGGATACCTGAAATCGACATTGCTTCTGTAGTGTGGTTAGCCAACAGAACCTCAACTGAAAAGCCTCGTGGATTTTCAATCTTGTCGTAGCCGAAGTCAAAATCAAACTTTTCGATTTCATTCCATGCACTCGTGTTGTAGTTAATAAGGAGTGGTTGATTTGGCTCGATGACACTTTCTAACCACTGAGAGCCATCGGTTTCTCCAAAGTAACAGCCGCTGCTAGCCATTGACTGAGTTGATGTCATTACTAATGCACTGGTGATAGCTGCGATAACTGATTTGTTAATTAAATTCATTTTGTTCTCATTGAATTGTTATAAAACTAGCCATTGGTCAGAACGACCGATGTACATAAATTGTCGCTATTAAAGCATTGATTAAATAATCTTCTGGTTTTTTGTTTATTTAAATCAATAGCTTATAATGACTCACTTTCGGTTCGTACCCTACATCAGTATTGGTTATGAAATCAAGCTAATACCACAATAAATAAGTCGAGGTTATCTATCATTCTTTTGGGTTATCATTGAGCTGGTTAAAGTATGTACTAAAGTCTCTTAAATTGTTCTAACTAGCTTTATAAAGGGCTAAATTATTTGGGTTAATTGAAATGGCCAGTTAACAAACAGTGCAGCATGATGGTGACTAAACTTGAATCTTTCTTTGCAGAAAAGGGTAATTACTCCTACCTCTAACTTCCCCACTCACGCCTTCACTCAACCATTCACTCCTCATTATTACCATTCGTCGCATTGATAAAACGGCGTGACAGTTTGTGGTTAACCTTTCAACGTCAACATTTGAAAGGGATTACACATCATGACTGCTTCAAACACTTCAAACTCATTTACTGCTCTGTTTCGTCGTTCACTTTTGATTGGGTTAGCTTCAATCGCTCCTACGCTGGCGCTAGCTAATCCAAGTTCAGACGTGCTTGATATTTACAACCAAGCCGCGCAAGGCAATGAAGATCTGGTCGAGGTGGCGTATGAACGCCTCAATGACACGCTGCAACAAGACGGCGCGACACCACTGACTTTGGTTTATCTAGGCAGCACAGAAACCTTGATGGGTCGCGATGCGTTCTTACCTTGGAACAAAATGAAGTATGTCGAAAAGGGCTTATCGACCATCGATAAATCATTGGTGTTGCTGAAAGATGAAGACCAACCGATTCATGAACAACCTCGTGTTCAAGGATTACCAGATTCTTACCTGACTCGTGCCATGGCCGCGGTGACTTACACCTCTCTACCTGACATGTTTAACCACTTTGATCGCGGTTACGACCTGTTTCTCTCGCTACTCGCAGAAGATGAATTTCAACAACAGCACTTCTCTGCAACCTCATGGATTTATCGCTACGCAATTACTGCATCGATTCGTGCTGAAGACCTAACGCAAGCACAAGCGTGGTTAAAACAAATGGAAATGGCCGATGCCGACAACATCGAAACGATGACTGCGAAGGCCCTAATAGCGAAAGCCGAGTAATAGTTGCGAAAGCGAAACAAAGGGCATGGAAGCTAAACAGTTGGCTAGTAATCAGAGGAAAACGGGATGATTGAATTTAAAGGAATCGGCAAGTCGTATCTCACGGGTGGACAAAGTGTAGACGCACTCAAGGGAGTCGATGGTCAGATTAAACGCGGTGAAATGGTGGCCCTGTGCGGCCCGTCGGGATCGGGAAAAAGCACACTGTTGAACATCCTAGGTTTGTTGGATATGGACTGTCGAGGTGAGATAAATATTGATGGCAAAGCGTATCCAACAGATCAGATTGCGGCTGCACGCTTTCGTCGTCAATCGTTGGGTTTTGTATTTCAGCGCTTCAATCTGGTTCCTGTGATGACAGCGCTAGAAAACGTCGCTTATCCATTGATGTTGAACCAATACTCAAAAAAAGAACAGCAAACCAGAGCTCAGGACATGTTGGAGCGTGTTGGGCTAGGCGAATATGTACATCACCGCCCAGACAATCTTTCAGGCGGCCAGCAGCAACGTGTCGCGATAGCCAGAGCACTGGTCCATAACCCAAGCCTAGTGATTGCCGATGAGCCGACTGCCAGCTTAGACAGCCATACCGCCAATCTGGTGATAGACATTATGAAAGAGCTCGGTCATGAGATGGGAACTACCTTTATCGTCGCAACGCACGACCCAAGAATGGCACAGCGCTGTGACCGAGTGATTGAACTTATCGACGGACAACTGGCGCCAGAAGCCGAAGCAATGGAGGCGATCTCATGGGCAAGTTAACACAAGGCTTTAGCTCCGTTTTATTTCCAACCTCGGTGCGTTTGGCGTGGCTCAATCTATTGAGAAATGGTCGACGTAGTCTGCTTTCGGTGTTGATCATTGCGATTGCCGTGTTTGCGCTGACTAGTGCGGGCGGTTATGGACTTTACACCTACGAATCTTTGAGAGAATCAACCGCGCGCGATACTGGTCACCTTACATTGAGTACGCCGGGTTACTTTGAACAAGACGAAGACATGCCGCTGAGTAATGGTCTGGGTAGCGTTCAAGCGCTCACCAAGAGCATGATTGGCGACAGCGATGTGCGTGGTGTGCAGCCACGAGTTTACTTTAGTGGTTTGGTGTCTAACGGAAGCAAGTCGACCATCTTTATGGGAACAGGCGTTAATGAGCGCGAGTTCGACATGAAAGGACCTTTCCTTGACGTGCGCAGCGGTCAAACCCTCTCGGATGTGAAATCACCAAGATACGACAGCCAAGAGCCACAAGTGATGCTCGGAACCGACCTTGCTCGTAACCTTAAAGTGGCCGTTGGTGATTGGGTCACATTGCTTGCGACCACCAGTGATGGCGCATTGAATGCCTTTGATTTTAAGGTGCAGGGTATCTACTCGACTGGTGTGCCTGAGTTGGACAAACGTCAGTTGTACGTACACATCACCACCGTCCAAGAGCTTTTAGCGTCGGATAAAGTCAGCACCTTATCGGTATTCCTTTTTGAAACCAAAAAGACTTCTACGGTTCAACAACGCATCCAATTGGCTTTGGACAAGCAAGTTGGTCAACAGGGCTCAGATATTGAGATCACCCCATGGCAAGCTCGCGCGTTTTTCTACACCAAGGTTAAAGACCTTTACGACCGTATCTTCGGCATCATGGGCGCAGTGATGGCATTGGTGGTGTTTGTGTCTCTGTTCAACACCATGACCATGTCGGTGACAGAACGCACTCGTGAAATCGGCACCTTATCGGCACTCGGCAGTTACCCATCAGAAATCGTGGCGGGTTTTCTAAAAGAGGCGGGCTTACTGGCGGTGATTGGCAGTGCGATCGGCGCACTAGTGAGTGGTTTAGTGTCGGTGTTATTGCTGGTGATTGATGTGCAAATGCCACCACCTCCGGGTCGAACCGAAGGTTACCCACTCAATATTTATTTCTCATTGGAATTGGTTGGTTACGCTACTTTGGGTGTGCTGACGATCTGTTTGCTGGCTGCTTATTTCTCTGCTCGCAAAGGCGTAAATAAGCCAATCACGGAGGCGCTGGTTTATGTATAAATTTACTCGTTCACTCACTGTTTTAGGTTCTGCGTTGGCCTTGGCTCTAGTATCAGCACCAAGCTGGGCTATCGATTCACAGCAAGTTACCGAGATGATTGCTAAGGCAGACAGCTACCGTTTGAACAGCGAACAGGCGTCGAAAGTGGTGTCTCTGGTCACGCTATATCAAGACGAGCAACTAGACAAAACCCGCGAATACAACGTCTACACAAGACCAAACCGAGAGTCGCTGGTTGTGTTCAAGTCGGCGGTCGAGGCGGGTCAAAAGATGCTGATGATAGAGGACAACTATTGGTTACTGATGCCGAAATCTCGCCGTCCAATTCGTATCACCCCGATGCAAAAATTGCTTGGTGAAGCTTCGGTTGGTGATATCTCAACGCTGACTTGGAGCGAAGACTACCAAGGCGAGTGGGTTGCTGAACAATCGGTTGAGATGCCAAGTGGTGATCAGTTTGATACCCATCACTTAAAACTTACCGCAAAAACTAAGGGCGCGAGTTATCAATCCATAGATCTGTGGTTAACGGCAGACCGAGCGTTTCCTGTTAAAGCGGATCTGTATCTGCGTTCAGGTAAGTTAGCCAAGCAAGCTTGGTTTACTGAAGGCGTGCGAGATGGCTTGCCAAGTGTAGTTTCGATGACTTTGCTCGATAAGATTCAACCAAGTAAGAAAACCGTGATTGAGTACCGCGAGGTAAGCGAACAAGCTTTAGCGGACAAATACTACAACCCTGCTTACTTATCACGTAATAGCGTGTCTGGGCTTTAGGTGGGTGCCATGAAAGCTTCTAGTCGTCGATTCCACATCAAGCCTTTAATCGTTACTTTCCTTGTGCTGCCTTGTATGAGTAATACGACTCAAGCGGACGATCTGAACCTAGCCTGGGACTGGCAACTGAGTGCTGAGGCCGTTGAATCGAGAGAGTCGCCATTTAACCCTTTCGTATCTGACAATCGCCAGTCACTCAATGGTTTGTTGGATCTTGAGGTTGGATATGGCAATTGGCTTGGCCTGTTTGCAATGAAGGCCAACGACATTTTGAGCAATGACCCACAGGGGAATGAGGCAAGCTTTGAATCGGAATTCATTGTGCGCGAGCTGTTTTGGCAAGGTGGTGTTGAACTGTCTAATTCAGCGTTGGGTGATCACTACCTTGATGTGACACTCGGTAA
>NZ_MCYD01000554.1:0-2288 GCF_002876325.1 Vibrio sp. 10N.261.52.A1 | reverse complement strand
GTGGAAAGAACCGACCACCAACACGACATCGTCTTCACCTTTCGCTGATGCTAACGCCGCCTCAAACGCCGCAACCGGGTTTGTATGCTGCTCAACACCTTGAGGAAGGCTTTGACAAAGTTCAGCTGCCGTTGCTGCACGTGGCCCTTGTAGAGAAGCTGGGTACCAGTGTGTTGCAATTGGCGCTAACACTTCTAATGTTGCTGGAATGTCTTTGTCATGAAGCATAGCGACTACAACGTGCAAGTTCTTGCCCGCATATTTTTTAGTAACTTGCTGTGCAAAGTATTCTGCTGAATGTGGGTTATGAGCCACATCGAGCACAATCACAGGCTGGTCACTAATTTGTTGCATGCGCCCAGGAAGCTGAGCGTTCTTCAAACCATTAACCACGTTCACATCGCTAATATCTAACTCTGATGTGCCCAGTGCCATCAATGCCGTTGCCGCGTTCGGGAGTGGCAATGTTGGGATAGGAAGCGACTCCAGTTGGAATGCACCGCTATGCCAGTTCCAAGTATCGCCATCAACGGCATAGGTATATTGAATACCGACCTGATAAAACTCAGCCTTGATATCATCGGCGTGCGCAGCAACCGTCGCCGGTGGCTTAGGTTGGCCACAGATAGCCGGCTTACCGCTACGATAGATTCCCGCTTTCTCGAAACCAATCACATTGATGTCATCACCAAGCCAATCTACGTGGTCTACCGCCAAGCTCGTAATCACTGAAACGTCGTGATCAACAATGTTGGTTGCATCTAAGCGGCCACCTAAACCAACTTCTAACAACACAACATCAACCGATTCTGTTTGAAAAGCACGTAACGCGGCCAAAGTACCGTATTCGAAGAAGCTCAGGCTGATTTCACCACGTTCTTTCTCAATAAAATCAAAAGACTGAACCATCTTTTCATCAGATAGATCTTGACCATTGATTCGAACACGTTCGTTGTAGCGAATTAAGTGAGGAGAGCTGTAGACACCAACAGAGTATCCCGCATCTAATAGAATGGCTTCCATCAGTGCGCACGTTGAGCCTTTGCCGTTGGTTCCGGCAACAGTAATGACGTGTTTAGCAGGTTTGGTAAGATTTGCCTTAGAGGCGACGGCCTGAACTCGGTCTAGTCCAAGATCAATAGCACTGGTGTGGATGTTTGATAAATAATCAAGCCACATCTCCAAAGAGGATGTGGCTTGAGGAATAGGTTGTTGACTCATCTAACTCATAACCATAATAAAGTTGGTTTGTTAGAAGGTACTTTACCCTTTTTCTGGCGCTTCTGGTACTTCATAAGCAGCTTCATTCGGTGAATCGTTCACAGAAACTACTAATGGTGAAGGCTGATTGGTCATTTTTGCAACTAGGCTAGCTACGCGCTGACGCATTTCACGACGGTCAACGATCATGTCGATAGCACCGTGGTCTAGTAGGAACTCACTACGTTGGAAACCTTCAGGTAGGTCTTCACGTACTGTTTGCTCGATTACACGACGACCAGCAAAACCGATAAGTGCTTTTGGCTCACCGATGTTGATATCACCTAGCATTGCCAAACTTGCAGAAACACCGCCCATTGTTGGGTCAGTCATTACTGAAATAAACGGCAGGCCTTTCGCAGATAGACGCTCAAGTGCAGCACTGGTTTTTGCCATTTGCATTAGAGACATTAGTGCCTCTTGCATACGCGCACCACCACTTGCAGAGAAACAAACTAAACCACAGTTGTTTTCAATAGCAGCATCTACAGCACGAACAAAACGAGCACCTACTACAGAGCCCATTGAACCGCCCATGAATGAGAATTCAAACGCACACGCTACGATTGGTAGACCTAGTAGTTCACCTTTCATTGCTACAAGTGCGTCAGTTTCACCACTGTTCTTTTGAGCAGCAGAGATACGCTCTTTATAACGCTTAGAGTCTTTGAACTTCAGTTTGTCTTGCGGCTCAAGATCAGTACCAAGTTCAACACGCTCACCTTTGTCTAGGAATGTTTCCAGGCGGCGACGTGCTTTCATGCGCATGTGATGGTCACATTTTGGACATACTTCTAGGTTACGCTCTAGCTCAGCATGGTAAAGCACCTGCTCACAAGAAGTACATTTAGTCCAAACACCCTCAGGGATAGACGCTTTACGAGATGTTACGATGTTGCTTTTTTCTAAAATCTTTTCAAGCCAACTCATGGAAGACCTTTTGTTTCGATTCTTCCGCTTGATTGCGAAAGAAATAAATTTGGGAATTATGCGAGGAGATTAAAGCACATAAAACAGCAAGTGTAGAT
>NZ_MCYD01000553.1:0-1503 GCF_002876325.1 Vibrio sp. 10N.261.52.A1 | reverse complement strand
TTTTATATACTAAATGCGATACGCTTGATTATTCAAAACCCTATAAAATTTTATTTGCAACAAGCTCCCCAAATGAGGTGCAGAATGAGCTATGCTGATTTCTGGTGTATGGAAGAGAAAGGAAGTTGCGGTGTAATCTGTTGATGTAGTTCTCGCCAGAACGATTAACAGAAAGGTACACCGCATGACTGATAATACTGTTGTTTCACTGAATACACCACAAGACCCACTTACAGAACTGATACGCCAAGGGGCTAGAGATTTGATTGCACAAGCTGTTGAAGCTGAGCTTCAACAGTTACTTGCACAACACCAGAATGTAATGGTTGACGGCAAGCAAGCCATTGTTCGCAACGGTTTCTTACCTGAGCGAACCTTGCAAACCGGTGTCGGTGATGTCGAAGTGCAGATTCCTAAGGTACGAGATCGCTCAGGGAGTGGCGTCAAATTTAATAGCAACTTGATACCACCGTATCTCAAGCGAACAAAGAGCGTTGCAACACTGCTCCCGTTACTCTATCTCAAGGGAATATCTACGGGCGATATGCTGCCTGCTCTGGAGTCTCTGCTTGGTAAGGATGCGAAAGGCCTGTCAGCCAACAGCATCTGTCGCCTCAAAGAGCGCTGGTATGCTGAGTACGAACACTGGCGTAAGCGTGACCTCGGTAGGCGTCGATATGTTTACGTTTGGGCTGACGGTGTTTACGGTCACGTTAGGATGGACGATAAGCTCTGCTTACTCGTCATCATTGGTGTCGATGACACTGGACGCAAAGAAGTCCTTGGCGTTCTGGATGGTCATAGAGAGTCAGAAGCAAGTTGGACGGAACTCATTGAGCAGCTACGAGCGCAGGGATTACAGTTAGCACCGAAGCTCGCCATCGGAGATGGCGCGCTTGGCTTCTGGAAAGCAGTTGCTAAGTGCTGGCCTCAAACGACTCAGCAACGGTGCTGGGTACATAAGACGGCGAATGTGCTTAACAAGGTGCCCAAAAGCGTACAACCACGAATGAAGGAAGCACTGCAAGATATCTGGATGGCAGAAACTAGAGATGATGCTTATCACGCCTTCTCAACTTTCCAGAAGCGCTTTGAAGCCAAGTATCCAAAGGCAACGGACTGCTTGGTGAAAGATAAAGATGAAATGCTGGCGTTCTACGATTACCCAGCAGAGCACTGGGTTCATATCAGAACAACCAACCCAATAGAATCGATGTTCGCCACAGTACGTTTACGCACGAACAAGACAAAGAACTGTGGAAACAGAAAGACTACGTTGATGATGGCCTACAAGTTAATGCGCAGTGCAGAGACGAAGTGGCGTCGTCTACGAGGTTTTGCACTCCTAGCGGATGTTGTGAAAGATGTTCGCTTCATCAATGGAGTGAAAGAAATGGAGATTCATCAACAGGCTACTGCATGATCTCCATACACCACATTTGACAATAGCTCGTGCAGAATGTCGGGTTTGTTAAAATAAATTTTATTAAATAAGGTATATTG
>NZ_MCYD01000552.1:0-19323 GCF_002876325.1 Vibrio sp. 10N.261.52.A1 | reverse complement strand
TTTGAATGCCTTACTCTTTCTTATATAAGCCAGTATGTTGTCAAAAGCTGTCTTAGAAAAACAAATGGCTGACTCGTAGGAGTCAGCCATAATATCAATCACTTAAGTGGATTAACCACCGAAGTCATCTAGTAGGATGTTTTCATCTTCTACACCAAGATCTTTCAGCATGCCGATAACAGCAGCGTTCATCATCGGTGGACCACACATGTAGTACTCACAATCTTCAGGAGCTTCGTGATCCTTCAGGTAGTTTTCGTACAATACGTTGTGGATGAAACCAGTGTAACCGTCCCAGTTGTCCTCTGGTTGAGGATCAGACAGTGCACAGTGCCACACGAAGTTTTCGTTTGCAGCCGCTAGGCCATCGAAATCTTCAATGTAGAACATCTCACGCTTAGAACGTGCGCCGTACCAGTAAGACATCTTACGAGTAGACTTAAGACGCTTAAGTTGGTCGAAGATATGAGAACGCATAGGCGCCATACCTGCACCACCACCGATGAATACCATTTCGTTGTCTGTGTCTTTAGCGAAGAACTCACCAAATGGACCAGAAATAGTACACTTGTCACCAGGCTTAAGAGACCAGATGTATGAAGACATCACACCTGGAGCTACGTCTGGGTTGTTTGGCGGCGGGGTCGCGATACGAACGTTCAACTTAATGATGCCTTTCTCTTCTGGGTATGAAGCCATTGAGTAAGCACGGATTGAATGTTCTTTAACGATAGACTCGTAACGGAATAGGTTGAACTTATCCCAGTCACCACGGTATTCCTCAGGAATATCGTAATCTGCGTATTTCACGTGATGTGGTTCAGCTTCAATCTGAATGTAACCACCCGCGCGGAACGGTACTTCTTCACCTTCAGGGATTGCTAGTGCAAGTTCTTTGATGAAAGTAGCTTCGTTGTTATTCGAGATAACAGTACATTCCCACTTTTTAACACCAAAGATATCTTCGTCTAGTTCAATCTCCATGTCAGTTTTCATAGCAACTTGACATGCAAGACGTTCGCCTTCGCGAGCTTCGCCTTTTGTGATGTGATCAAGTTCAGTTGGTAGGATGTCGCCACCGCCAGACTTAACTTTTACACGACACTGACCACAAGAGCCACCGCCACCACAAGCAGAAGATACGAAGATACCAGCACCCGCTAGGGCACCAAGTAGCTTGCTACCAGGTTGAGTAACGATCGCCTTTTCAGGGTCGCCATTTACTGAAATAGTGATGTCACCTGATGGTACTAGCTTAGATTTAGCGAATAGAATCACTAGCACTAAAGCCAATACAATAATGGTAAACATCGCTACGCCAAGAATAATGCTTTGCATTTGTTATTCCTTATTACTGGGTGCTTACCCTACAGTTGAACACCAGAGAAAGACATAAAGCCTAACGCCATCAGACCAACAGTAATGAACGTGATACCAAGGCCACGTAGACCTGGAGGTACGTCAGAGTACTTCATCTTCTCACGGATACCCGCAAGAGCAACGATAGCTAACATCCAACCCACACCAGAACCGAAGCCGTAAACAACAGATTCAGCAAAGTTATAGTCACGAGTTACCATGAAAGATACACCACCAAAGATTGCACAGTTAACTGTGATCAGTGGAAGGAAGATACCTAGTGCGTTGTACAAAGGTGGGAAGAAACGGTCTAGAACCATCTCTAGGATTTGTACAAGTGCCGCGATAACACCGATGAATGCGATGAAGTTAAGGAAACTTAAATCGACACCTTCAACAAGCGCGTTTTCTTTCAGAATGTTTGTGTAAACAAGGTTGTTCACAGGAACAGCGATTGTAAGTACTACAACTACCGCAACACCAAGACCAAAAGAAGTTTTAACTTTCTTAGATACCGCTAGGAATGTACACATACCTAGGAAGAAAGAAAGCGCCATGTTTTCGATGAAAATCGATTTAACTAGCAGACTAATATAATGTTCCATGACTACCTTACCCCTTCGCTTCTACTTGCTCTGGTTTGAACGTACGAATCGCCCAAATCAAGAAACCAATTAGGAAGAATGCAGAAGGTGCTAGAAGCATCAAGCCGTTTGGCTGATACCAACCACCGTTGCTCACTAGAGGTAGTACTTCCATACCAAATAGTTTGCCAGAGCCTAGAAGCTCACGGAAGAAACCAACAGTGATAAGAACGAAACCGTAACCAAGACCGTTACCAAGACCATCGATTAGAGATGGGATTGGCGCAGACTTCATTGCGAATGCTTCAGCACGACCCATTACAATACAGTTAGTAATGATTAGGCCTACGAATACAGATAGCTGCTTAGAGATATCGTATAGGTATGCTTTTAGCACTTGGTCTACCACGATTACTAATGATGCGATAATTGCCATCTGAACGATGATACGCACACTGTTAGGAATGTGGTTACGGATTAGAGAAACGAAGAAGTTAGACAGAGCAGTAACAAACATTACCGCGATAGTCATAACAAATGCTGTTTCTAGCTTAGTGGTTACCGCAAGAGCAGAACACACACCAAGAACCTGTAGCGCGATTGGGTTGTTATCCAATACTGGCGCTAGAATGCTCTTTTTAATTTCTTTTGCACTAGACATTAGTTCAGACCTCCGTCACGAACTTTTGCTAGGAACGGACCAAAGCCCATATCACCTAACCAGAAGTCAAATGTATGTTGAACGCCAACACTGGTCAGTGTTGCACCAGAAAGGCCATCAACACCGTGCTCAGTACCTTCAGGAGCACCACCTTTAACTACCTTGATAGCTGGCTTGTGGTTTTCGTCGAATAATTTCTTACCAACGAATTGAGCACGCCAAGTTGGGTTCTCAACTTCACCACCAAGTCCAGGAGTTTCACCTTGCTCGTAGTAAGTGATACCAGAAACTGTGTTACCATCAGTTTCTACCGCAACGAATGCGTACATCATTGACCATAGGCCGTTACCGTGAACAGGGATGATAACTTTAGTAGTTTCAGCACCGTCTTTCACTAGGTATACAGTACCTGTGTTAGCACGACGAAGGATCTTAGCGATGTCATCTTCAGCTGAAAGCTTGATTGACTGAGCTGGATCTTTTGCCGCTTTACGTTGGTCGTATGCAGAAGCATCACCGTCAACGAAATCACCAGTAGCGAAATCAACTAGACGAGGTTCGATGTTCTCTGCGTACAGCGCTGGGATGTCACCTTCAAGGTCAACACCTGCAACTTCTAGGATCTTAGTTTGCTGATCCAGAACCGCGTTAGCTTGTTGCTTAGGTTTAAGAACAACTGCAGCTGTTGAAACGATGATTGAGCACACTAGGCTCAATGCGATAACAACAAACAGCGTCTTTTTAATGCTATCGTTATTACTTGCCATAGCGAGCTAGTCTCCGCTTAATGTTCTTCTCGATTACAACGTGGTCAAACAGAGGAGCAAATAGGTTTGCGAATAGAATCGCAAGCATCATGCCTTCTGGATATGCAGGGTTAACTACACGGATCATTACACACATTGCGCCGATTAGGATGCCGTACCACCACTTACCTTTGTTGGTAAATGAAGCTGATACTGGGTCTGTCGCCATGAAGAACATACCGAATGCGAAGCCACCTAGAACTAGGTGCCAGTGCCAAGGCATGCTGAACATTGCGTTAGTATCAGAACCGATCACATTGAATAGCGTAGACACAGCAATCATACCGATCATTACACCAGCAATGATGCGCCATGAAGCGATACGCATGTAAACGATCATCGCTGCACCAATCATAAGTGCTAGAGTCGATACTTCACCGATAGAGCCTGGGATGTTACCAATGAACGCATCCATCCAAGTGATTGCTTCACCAGATACTGTGTTCACTAGCGCGCTACCGCCGCCTTGAGCCCATTGGCTAAGCGCAGTTGCACCAGAGAAACCATCTGCAGCAGTCCAAACTACGTCACCTGAAATCTGTGCAGGGTATGCAAAGAATAGGAACGCACGGCCAGCAAGCGCAGGGTTTAGGAAGTTACGACCTGTACCACCAAAGATCTCTTTAGCAACAACAACACCGAAGGTAATACCTAGAGCTGCTTGCCATAGAGGAAGTGTTGGCGGAACGATAAGCGCAAAAAGGATAGAAGTTACAAAGAAACCTTCGTTAACTTCGTGCTTACGCACCATACAGAACAGAACTTCCCAGAAACCACCAACGATAAATACCGTTGCGTAGATAGGTAGGAAGTAAGTCGCACCAAGTAGCATCTTACTGCCAACACCTGCATCGGCTCCTAAGGAGGCGCCAAGCATTTGAGTTAGCCAGTAGTGCCAGTTACCATCGATTACAGATGCTAGCTCAGCGCCTGCGTACATGTGGTTAAGTGCAGCGATAGCTTGGCCACCCGCGTTGTACATACCCCAGAACATAGCTGGGAATACCGCGAACCAAACCATGATCATGATACGTTTTAAGTCAACGCTATCACGAACGTGCGAGCTTTTCTTTGTGATAAGACCTGGCGTGTAGAACACTGTAGCCGCTGCTTCGTAAAGCGCGAACCACTTCTCGTGTTTACCACCTGGCTCAAAATGATGCTCGATGTCTTCAAGAAACTTTTTAAGGCCCATGAAAATTACCCTTCCTTCTCAATCGTATCTAGGCATTCACGAAGTAGTTGACCGTACTCGTACTTACCTGGACATACAAAGGTACACAATGCCAAATCTTCTTCATCTAGCTCTAGCGCACCTAGAGCTTGTGCACTATCAACGTCGCCTGCACATAGATCACGAAGCAGCAATGTAGGTTCCATATCTAGAGGCATTACGCGCTCGTAGTTACCGATTGGAACCATTGAGCGATCACTACCGTTTGTAGTCGTTGTCATGTTGAACAACTGACCTTTAAACAGGTGACCAAGGAATGAACGAGTAACAGAGAACTTGTTCTTACCAGGCATAGCCCAGCCGAATAGCTCTTTATCACGACCTTCACGTAGAACAGAAACTTGCTGATGGTAACGACCAAGGTAAGCATGTGGACCGGTTGCTTGTGTACCAGTTAGTACAGAACCAGAAATCACACGAACTTCGCCTGGCATTAGCTCGCTGTCTGTCAACTCTTCAAGGCTAGCACCAATTTGAGTACGAACTAGACGCGGGTTGTTTACTACTGGACCAGCCAGAGAAACAACACGATCAGTGTAAAGCTCACCAGTAAGGAAAAGCTTACCGAATGCGATAACATCTTGGTAGTTAATGCTCCACGCTACGTTTTCTGCATTTACCGGGTATAGGTAATGCATATGCGTACCTGCAAGACCTGCAGGGTGTGGGCCATCAAAAACATGTTCTTCAACGTTAGACTGAGCTGAACGAGGTAAGCTAGTACCTTTTTTACAAACGTACACTTTACCGTTAGTCAGAGTTGAAAGAATATCTAAACCAGCAACGAAAGCATCAGACTGCTCGTTAATGATTAATTCTGGCTCAGCTGCTAGCGGATTTGTATCCATAGCAGTTACGAAAATAGCCTGAGTTTCAGAATCAATTGCTGGAACCTTGCTGAACGGACGAGTTCGCAAAGCGGTCCATGAACCAGACTCAACTAACTGAGCTTTAACCGTTTCACGGTCAAGATCTGCTAGTTGGTTAGCTTCATAGCTATTGAACGTGATTTGCTCATTGCCTGCTACTTCAATCACTAGAGATTGAAGAACACGCTTAGCACCACGGTTCACTTCAATAACTTTACCGCTTGCTGGAGAAGTAAATACAACACCTGGGTTCTTTTTATCTGCAAAAAGAACTTGGCCTTTCTTCACTTCATCACCAACGCGAGCATGCATCGTAGGACGCATACCAACGTACTCTTCGCCAAGCAAGGCGACTTTAGTGATGGACTTACCATCATTAATCACCTGGGATGGAGTTCCTGCGATAGGAAGATCCAAACCCTTCTTTATTGTAATCATACGCACTTGCACTACTTTATCGGGAAAAAGATTCTTTTAATTGCGTAAATTCAGGACGTTTTAAAATCGCCCTTAGACACGACATTACAGTGTCCGGTTTTGGTAAATTTGAGATACCAAAATCGCAACATTATCTTAATAAAATTCTCACACAAATCATGTGAGATTTATCAGGTGCCGTATTCTAGCATTTTTTGGCATCTTGATGCCATGACCAATAACTTGAATAGCACGTTTATTTGGTGAGAATTGAAGCATATGGACTCTTAAATATGTATAAATTTGACGAGCCGCACAGATAAATTGGCTTTTGAAAGGCGTTTTAAACAAGAGATTAACACTCTGTCACAAACTAATATTTTATGAGTTATGTTGAAACACTGTTAATAAAAACACTACTCATTGTAGGTATTTTTAGACGTTCAATTTGCCATCAGTTTGAGTGATATAACGGCAAAAACAGATAATTTGGGCGATAAAAAAGGCGGCATAGCCACCTCTTTTTATATGTATTAAATCTATTACTTGCCCCCACCCATACACATTGGGCTGTCTGGCACGTTATCGAGCTGCTTCAACCATTCATCTTTTGTATAAGTGTGAATAGATAAAGCGTGAATATTGTTCGCTAGCTCTTCTGAAAGTGCTTTATTTACCGCTCGATGACGAGCAATAAGACGCAAGCCTTCAAACGCATCGCTCACAACAATCACCTTAAAATGACTCTCAGAACCAGCCGGAACATTGTGCATATAGCTCTCATTAACCACATTCAAGTGACTTGGTGAAAACTCATTGTGCAATTTTGTTTCGATAACTTCTTGGATCATTGTGATTCCTTAATAACGGGTTGGCATTATCTGTGGGGTGAGTATAAACCCTAACAAGGCTGCTGTCTGAGTATTTAATAACGAACAGCATAGGTTTAATCGAGTTTTCCCTATCTTGTTCAGCCCGCATTTGAGACAATATCTTTGTTATTTCTCACATAAGTATCCCAAGTAATGAAAACTGAACTTACCCTTCACGATAGAACTTTGACCTTACATCGTTTCCCTAAACGTTCAAATGAAACGCTTCAAGCTTGGGATGCGGGCGACGAATACATTATTAACCATGTTGAAGAGATGAACCTTGAACCTGGCAAACACATTCTGATCTTAAACGACAGCTTTGGTGCCCTATCCGCTTGGTTCTCAAAAGATCACGATGTAACCATGATGAGCGACTCGTTTATCTCTCATCGTGGCGGCCTGAAAAACTTACAGCGTAATCAGTGCAATCGCGTCAACTTTTTAAACACCATGGATGATATCCCTCACGGTATTGATCTGGTACTGATGCAGCTACCAAAAACCAACCGCCATTTGGTGTGGCAACTAAGCCAATTGCGCCAAGCTTTACCTGAAGGCCGCCAAGTGATCGGTGTCAACAAGGTAAAAGAGATTCACACATCAACGCTGAATCTGTTTGAAAAGTACTTGGGTGAAACCAAAACATCACTGGCGAAGAAAAAGCACCGTCTGGTGTTCTCATCTCCAAATTGTCAGCCTATTCACAAAGTTGAACCATTCGTTGAGTGGGACGTTGATGGTGAAGATATCCGTCTGAAAAATTTACCAAATGTTTACTCAGGGGAAGCACTCGATCAGGGCGCTCGCTATATGCTAGAGCATATCCCTCAAGATCCAGAGTTACGTCATATCATCGATCTTGGTTGTGGTAACGGTGTACTGAGTGTTAAAGCTGGTCAACTGAATCCGCAAGCTCGTATTACGTGTGTCGATGAAAGCTTTATGGCCGTAGAATCAGCGCGCCAAAACGTAAAAGATAACCTTGGAGAAGAAGGCAACTTCCAATTCATTGCTAACAACTGTTTGGACGGTTTTAAGAAAAACAGCACATACCTAGTTTTGTGTAACCCTCCATTCCATCAACAACAAGCGATTACCGATCACATTGCATGGCAAATGTTCTGTGATGCAAAGCATGTTCTTAGCAATGGAGGCAAATTAATTGTTATTGGCAACCGACACCTCGGATACGATGTCAAACTAGCAAGATTATTTGGTGAAGCGAACGTTGAAACGCTTGAACTAAACCAAAAATTTGAGATATTACAAGCAACAAGAGAACCTGCTAATTTTAACAAATAGGCAGTAAACTGCTTTATAAGAATTTAAAATACCGAGCTTCTGGTGTGAATTTAGAAAGGATAAAGGAATGAAAAAACTGATTTTGGCTGCTTCTATCATGGCTTTGACAGCATGTTCAGCCCCTCAGCAAGAACAGATCAATGTAATGCCAGAAGCTTCACTAAGCTCAAGCAACCTAGTGCAAGGCAAAACCTACACACTAACCAGTAAAGATGTTCGCGCTGCTCAATATGTTGCTCTTGTTGATAGCGGCCGCGCTAACATTCAGCCAATTCACGCTAAACAAAATATGCGCATTTCTCTAGAAAACGCTATCGCACAGCAATTTGAGTCTCAAGGCTTTCGTGCCAGCGTCAACAGCGAAAACTCTGTTGTTTTAGAGATTCAAGAAGCTTTAGTTACCGTAGAACACACCATTATGGAAAACCAAATGGACGGTAAAGTAACGCTTGAAGTTACGGCTGAAACACCAGAAGGCAAACTGGTTAAGACATTCAATGGTACAGCAACTCGCACTGGAGCATTAAGCGCATCAAACGACGATATCGCAATGGTACTTAACGATGTTATCGACTTAGTGCTTAAAGAGATCGCTAATGACCAAGAACTGCAAACTTACATGAAGGAACGTTTCTAATGGGTCGTATTCTATCTTCTATCGCACTCATGTTAGTGAGCGTAAGCGTGTGGGCTGGCCCTAAAGTGAATGTGGAGACGACGCTAGGTAACTTCACAATCGAGCTAAACCAAGAGCAAGCACCAATTAGTTCTGAGAACTTTCTTAAATACGTAGCAGACGGTAGTTACGAAGGCACTATCTTCCACCGTGTTATTCCTGGTTTTATGGCGCAAGGTGGCGGCTTCAATCAAGACATGCAGCAACAAGCAACGTATGCTCCGATCAAAAATGAAGGTAGCAATGGTCTGAAAAATGACACAGCAACCATCGCAATGGCCCGCACTAACGCACCAGACTCTGCAACTCGTCAGTTCTACATTAACTATGCAGACAACGATTTCCTAAACGCGAAAGGCGGCAACCCGGGCTACGCAGTATTTGGTAAAGTAACCGAAGGCTTTGACGTAATTCAAAAGATGGCGACCATTCCAACTAAACGAATGGGTCGTATGGCAGATATCCCTGCTGATCCAATTGTCATCACGAAAGTGACCCTTCTTAAGTAATCTAAAGCAACGCCCTTATTTCTTGAGGGCGTTTTTCTATACAAGGACGACCTATGTCATTAGGCACCCCCTCTCTTTCTTGGATGCAAACTTTCCGAAGCTATCTCGATAAGCGCTTACTGTGGGTGTTCATGCTCGGCTGTTCAAGCGGTTTCCCATGGGTTCTTATTGGATCCAACATGTCTGGCTGGCTTAAAGACGCAGGTTTAACCCGTGCAGCTATTGGCTACTTTGGTAGTGTATTTGCCGTATACGCCATTAACTTTTTGTGGGCACCTCTGGTAGACCGAGTCAAATTACCGGTGCTACACGCGATTTTAGGGCAACGACGTAGCTGGATATTTTTCTGCCAATCTATTGTCTTAGTTAGCACCTTATTCATTGCTGGCGTCAATCCTGCTGAGAATTTGGCGTTTACCTCAATGTTAGCGCTTACTATTGCCATTGCCTCAGCCACTCAAGACATCGCGATTGATGCATTTCGTATCGATACCTTCCCAAAATCAGAAGCTTCAAAACTACCACAAGCCTCTGCAATGGCTGTCGTTGGTTGGTGGACTGGCTACTCTCTACCTGGTTACCTTGCCTTTATTAATGCAGATTCAATCGGTTGGAATGGTGTTTACTACGGCATGGCTGGGATCGTAGTCGTTCTCATGATGTTCACATTATTAGTCGGGGAGCCTAAGACCAAACGTAGTAACCTACAAGCAGAAGCGGAGATCCGTCACAACCGACTTTTAGGAAACCCCATTTTGGCCTGGCTAACGGTTACGACCGTAGAACCTTTCTTGGATTTCTTTAAACGTAATGGAGTGAGAGTCGCTCTCACTTTAATACTCTTTGTTTTTCTCTTTAAAATAGGTGAAGCTTTCTTAGGGAGAATGTCGATTACGTTTTACAAAGAGGTGGGCTTTTCCAATGAACAGATTGGCTACTACTCAAAGTTAGTGGGTTGGGGACTGACCATGTTGTTTACGCTAATTGGCAGTATGGTCAATGTAAGGTTTGGTATTGTTCGTGGGCTGATGATTGGCGGAGTCGCGATGGCATCAAGTAATTTAATGTTTGCTTGGATCGCTCATGTGGGACCGAATGAACAGTTATTTGTTGCCACTCTTATGGTTGACAACTTTACAGCTGCTTTTTCAACCGTAGCCTTCGTTTCTTTTTTGACTGCAGTAACTGGACAGGCGTTTTCAGCGACTCAATATGCTCTACTTGCATCTTTAGGGAATTTAGGCCGCACCACTTTAGCTTCCTTCAGTGGTGAGCTGGTTGATTACCTCAATGATTGGCCAACCTTCTTTATATTGACTGCACTCATGGTGATTCCAAGTTTGATCATGCTCTATTCGCTGCGCCACTTTTTCGCAGATTTATTAGAAAAAGCAAAAAACAACCACGAATAACAGAAAAAGAAAACAGAATAAAAAGAGGGTAGCATCACGCTACCCTCTTTTACTTTGTTACTTTGGTTTCGTAAGCGCTAGTCTGTTGTGTCACTCACGATAAGGTTGAAGCCAGTACCAGCCGAATCATCTATCGCGACAACTTGATAAACAACGCCATCAGCCAGGGTTGCTGGAGCAGAGTCAATTGCCACAACCGACGGTTGACCCGCGACAGTAATGGTCACAAAGTAAGACCCAGCTGCAACATAGATGCCATTCGCATAATCTTTAAACTTCACATCACTCAGCGCTGGTGTACTTCCAGCAATGCCTACATTTTCTGTTAAGTAGATGTCTACAGACGCCGCAATTGGATTAGCCGCAGCATGCGTAATGTTGAGCACCGCGCTGGTTGCCACCGGACGACGGTTTTCGGGAACGACTAAAGGCTCCAAGTTTAGCGGACTCACTGTCCCCACTGCATAGATGCTGTAATCCATCCCCGCAAATACAGCGACACCATCCGCATCAATCAATGCGTTAGTCGTCGTGCCATCAGCAAAGATATCTAAATCATAAGTACCCACAGCTAAATCTTTAAACATAGTGATGTCTTTAAACATAAGGTCAGCAAAGTCAGCTGATGCTGCTGAGTTTACGAACACGTCGACTGTTGGCGCTCCATCAACTAAATGCCCTACTCTTACTTCCGCCGTCTCTGCCATGTCGTAGATTAACGAGGAGCCACTACCATCCATAACCATTAACTTCACAGGTGAGGCGCTATTAGAATCAGCTCTCGGCACAGCGGCAATCGTCAATTCACTACCAGCGGGTAGAGTGATCTCCCCTGAATCAAACGCGATAGCATTACCACTGACTGTTTCTAATCTCACGCGATATTGCCCTGCAGGAATATTAAGGACATCGGTAAAGTCTTTATAACCTAAGGTGCCGAGTGGAGCACCCAATGGGTCGTTCGGCCCTGTCACATAAAGGTTTACATCGCCAACACCCGTGGCAGCGTGAACGACTTGTACGTCTAACGTTGAACTCGTTGCTGTGCCCTCAGCTGGTCGAGTCACGACTAAGGCTTCGACAGGATTGTTGGAACCATCGGCATCCCCTACTACCATAACGGTGTAGTCTAGATCCCCAGTCAAATCGAATTGGCTTTGTGGGATAACCGTTGCTACTGCGTCTCCAGGAAGTTGGACATCGACTTGCACAGATGTCTGCCCCTGATTAACCGCCGAGTATCCAGAAGCCTGCGCGTAGTCTACGCTACTCCATAATGGTTGATTGTCTATTAGTACGTTAGCTAATGGGGCATCGGGAGATGCATGAACGGCTTGAAGCTGCGTTGTAGGCTCATCGTCATCATCACACCCAACAACGAACAGTGCTGAAATCGCTACAACGAGTAGTGGTGAATATTTCATCGGTCTCTCTCCAAAATTTAGACCGGTTCGTCACACAAAAGATACGCTCAGTAAAAATCTTAAAACACACTCTCTCTGTGTTTCGTGCAGGGAACCGTTTTATTATTCTCGATGCTCTGAGCAAAACCAAAAATTTTGAAGGCTGCTGCTCGTCACACCGATTGTTCATCAATTGATTCCACCACCATTACGAAGTTGGTTAAAAATAGATCAAAGGGACGAGCCAACCGTGGAAAGATTTAGTCGTTTTAGGAGGTGAAATTACATAGAAAGGAATACTGTTGATTTTGATATGCATATCACTCTATTTAGTATAATCGTTTGCTTAGAGCGGTTATTCACCAATTTATCTACAAAATAATCTAATTTCAAAAAATCAATAGAATTAGAGATGCATCAAGATGCATTACCACGTTAAAGTTCCATCATTTAGATCAGTAGTGTGATCAATCTCACCTTAATAATTGCAATTTTCACTCTGTCTCACTTTTATTTGAGAACAAAATCGCTATGATGCTCGCCATTCGGACACACAAACACGCACGGATTAGCGGGTTACTTATTTTAAACATAGAGAGTTCCATTATGCGTAAATCACTTTTAACTCTTGGCCTACTTGCAGCGACTTCTGCTCCAGTAATGGCAGCAGATTATTCTGACGGCGACATCCATAAGAACGACTACAAGTGGATGCAGTTCAACCTTATGGCTGCAATCGATGAACTTCCAGGAGAGTCATCTCATGATTACCTAGAAATGGAATTCGGCGGCCGCTCTGGTATCTTCGATCTTTACGGTTACGTTGATGTATTCAACCTAACTTCAGATCCAGGTAGCGATAAAGCTGATGCTGAAAAAATGTTCATGAAATTCGCACCTCGTATGTCCCTTGACGGTCTAACTGGTAAAGATCTGTCTTTCGGTCCAGTTCAAGAGCTTTACGTAGCTACTCTTATGGAATGGGGCGGCAACTCAGGTGTTAACACTCAAAAAGTTGGTCTTGGTTCTGACGTAATGGTTCCTTGGTTTGGTAAGGTTGGCCTAAACCTATACGGTACATACGATTCAAACAACAAAGATTGGAACGGTTACCAAGTTTCTGCAAACTGGTTCAAACCTTTCTACTTCTTCGAGAACGGTTCATTCATCTCTTACCAAGGTTACATCGATTACCAATTTGGTCTGGAAGACAAGTACTCTTCTGCAAGTAACGGTGGTGCAATGTACAACGGTATCTACTGGCACTCAGATCGTTTCGCTGTTGGTTACGGCTTAAAAGGTTACAAAGACATTTACGGCATTAAAGATACTGATGGATTCAAGTCAACAGGCTTTGGTCACTACGTTGCAGTAACTTACAAGTTCTAATCGAACTTCTAAGAAAAGTTTCCTAAATGGCACCCTCGGGTGCCATTTTTTATTGCTTTCATTTAATGCCTCGCTATCCTTGCAGCATCACTTTCTTATCTCGGTATTGCTGTGAACATCACGATTGTTGGACCTGGAGCAATTGGCTCTTTATGGGCAATAAAACTACTTCAAGCTGGTCATAATGTCTCTTTGTGGAGTCGTTCTTCTGAACCTTCTGTTGATCTATCTCTTGACGAACAAGCTTCAATTTCCTTCAGCAATAACGACAAAGACAAGCTTTCAGAAAGCGATTTGGTGCTCTTCACTGTAAAAGCTTGGCAAGTCGAAGATGCTATCACACCACTGCTTCAATATATCGACTCCGATACTATCCTAATGTTCATGCACAACGGCATGGGCGCTGTCGATGCCATAACTGATCAAATAAATACTCATCCAGTTATATTAGCGACCACCACTCAAGCTGCATTCAAACCCGATCGCAATCATGTGGTTCACACTGGTGCTGGTCAAACTCAGTTAGGGGCTTTTAATCAAGCTGGGGAGAAATGCGCCTTCTTAGTTGATGTCCTTAATCACGCATTACCTGACGTCAGCTGGAACCCACAAATAAAAATCGCGCTTTGGACTAAACTCGCCATCAACTGTGCTATCAACCCACTGACTGGGTTAGAGCAAGTCAAGAATGGCGAACTTGCAGACCAAAAGTTTGGAGATACTTTAATCTCTATCATTGAAGAGCTGACGCAAGTTATGCAGGCAGAGGGCATTAGTTGCTCGTTCGACGAATTGGAAACTAACGTCAACAAAGTTATTCAAGCGACGGCAAAGAATAACTCCTCTATGAAACAAGACATGTTCTATCAAAGAAAGACTGAGATCGACTTCATCACTGGACACCTGATAAAAACAGCAAATAAGCATCAGATAGAAGTTCCCGTTAACCAAAAGCTGTTCGATCAGGTCAAAGAGCAAGAAAATAGCTGGAATCATCAAGATTAGTCAGCAACGGTTAACAAGTCGCGATAAAATAATGATACCGCTTAGCATTACGCTGGCACCAATTTCCAAGATTTAGGTAATAATAGATGCTTGATATCAATCACATCCGAGAGCAGTTTCCTGCGCTATCCCAAACCATCAATCAACAACCATTGATTTACTTAGACAGCGCGGCAACCACACAAAAACCTCAGGTAGTTATTGATGCCATTAGCCAGTATTACTCCAAGCAGAATGCCAATGTTCATCGTGGTAGTCACAGCTTAACCGCGCACGCCACCAGCCAATTTGAAGCCGCTAGAGACAAGGTCGCTCAGTTTATTGGCGCTGCCTCATCGAAAGAGATTATCTGGACTCGCGGAGCCACCGAAGCACTCAACCTTATCGCTCAAACCTACGCTAGAAGTACCCTTCAACCAGGCGATGAAATTCTAGTGAGCGAAATGGAGCACCACGCTAACATCGTCCCTTGGCAAATCGTGGCAGAACAAACTGGTGCTAAGGTCATCAAAATCCCGATGACATCTGACTGTGAGTTTGATCTTGCCGCTTTTGATGCTGTGTTGACTGAACGAACCAAGATTGTTGCCCTAGCTCAGATAACCAATGTGACGGGTTCTCGCCAGCCGATTAAGCAAGTTATCGAAAAGGCACATGAGATGAACGCCGTGGTTGTCGTCGATGGCGCACAAGGTATCGTTCATGAACCTGTAGATGTTGCCACTTTGGGCGCAGACTTCTACGTATTCTCAGGGCACAAACTCTATGCACCAGCAGGAGTTGGCGTACTTTACGGCAAACTGGAATTGCTTGAAGCGATGCCGCCATGGCATGGCGGTGGCAAAATGGTTGAACGCGTCTCTTTTTCTGGCACCACGTTTTCTGAATTGCCTGGTAAGTTCGAAGCAGGCACACCAAACGTAGCAGGAGCCATCGCTTTAAGTTCAGCAATCGAGTGGTTACATCAGTTTGAACAACAAGACGTGGAAGATCATATCCACCAGCTACAACACAAAACCTATCAAGCACTCAGTCAATTGGATGACATCCAGATACTCGGTTACAAGCCAAATTCGAGCGTAATTACTTTTGTGATGGATGGCGTTCATCATCAAGATATTGCGACATTACTCGACCAACAAGGTATTGCCGTTCGCGCTGGTCACCACTGTGCGCACCCATTAATGGATGCACTTGGAGTGAAAGGAACGGTTCGAATTTCATTTGGTATTTACAACAACATGGATGATGTTGAAAAGCTCGTAGCGGCGATAGAAAAAGCCGTTGATATGCTTTAGGGGATGGCGAGATTCCCTATTACGCTCCTTCGTCGCTTTAGGGAATGACGAAACACCGTTAGAATTCGTCATTTCAGAACTGAGGAACGAAGTATCTGGAATCTCTAATAGCAATACTATCCAAACGAGATTCCTTATTATGCCCCTTCGTCGCTTTGGGGAATGACGAAATACAGTTAGAAATCGTCATTCCAGAACTGAGGAACGAAGTATCTGGAATCTCTTTCAAGCACTACGATGAAAAGGTGTGAGACAATTACGAGCTAGCGAGGCTCTTAATTTGCTCAACAATCGCTTTAAGTCCATTTCCTCTCGAAGGGCTCAAATGCGTAATCAAGCCAATATCAGCGAAATAGCCATCGATATCAAACGCTTGAACTTGCTCTGATGTTTTACCGTCATATGCCGCCATTACTAACGCAATAAGTCCGCGTACAATACGTGCGTCTGAATCGGCACAAAAGTACCAAACACCGTCGATATTCTGCGAAACTAACCACACCTGGCTCTCACAACCAGATACCACTACCTGCTCACTTTTGAGTTCATCTGGCATTACTGGCAGTTTCTTACCCCATTGAATTACTTGACGGTAACGGTCTTCCCAACCGTTGAAAGCCTGCATTTTTGCGACAATATCATCACTAGTAATTTCTGTACCAAATGGAGAGCTCGGGAATGACATCATTTTTATATCCAGTAAATTCTTATTAGGCGTACAGTAACAAGTTACTTACTGTGCTTTTGAATGATCTTTTCTACAATGCGCGAAACAGCAACAAATCCAAAAGTCGCCGTTACCACGGTTGCAGCACCAAAACCGGTCGCGCAATCCATACGTTTAGGACCTTCCGCTGTGGCTTTCGCCGCGCATACGCTGCCATCAGCTTGTGGGTATTTAAGCTGCTCGGTCGAGAACACACAATCGATGCCAAACTTACGCGCAGGGTTCTTTGGGAAGTTATGATGACGACGAAGTGTGTCTTTTAGTTTCTTCGCCAATGGATCTTGAATCGTTTTAGTCAGATCCGCCACTTTGATTTGCGTTGGGTCGATTTGACCACCCGCGCCACCAGTGGTGATCACTTTGATTTTGTTACTGCGGCAATACGCCAATAGCGAAGCCTTAGCCTTCATACTATCGATAGCATCCAGCACAAAATCAAACTCTTTCGACAAGTATTCAGCCTGATTGTCAGGACCGATGAAATCGTCAATCAGGTTAACTTTACACTCAGGATTAATCAGCTTAACACGTTCGGCCATCACTTCTATTTTGCTCTTACCGACCGTGCCTGACATTGCATGAATCTGACGGTTAATGTTCGTCACACACACATCATCCATATCGATCAATGTCAGCTCACCCACGCCAGTACGCGCAAGCGCTTCAACCGCCCATGAACCAACGCCACCAATACCGATCACACACACATGTGCCGCTCTAAGTATGTCGACTTCACTATTACCATACAGGCGACGAGTGCCACCGAATCGTTGGTCATAGTTTTCTGAAGCTGGAGTGGTCAATTCACGCATTGTTGCCGCCAATTTATTTCTGAGAAAAAGAAAAGAGTGCGTTTTATACGCACTCTTGAATAAAAAGTCTAGGGGATTAGCGATTCGCTTTCAATGCCCTATTCTATTGTCGTTTACTCGACCTTTTCAGGTGGTAAAGCCCAAGGCGCTTCAGTCGCACTGCCATCTAAGCCCAATTTCCACACTCGACCAAAATGCTTGTAGTGACCCGCTTCAGTACCTGCACGTGGCCCCATACCGTGGTAAAGATCCAAGTGGTTTTGCTTAACCGCACCACCCGTATCTAAAACCAGTAACAGTCTTAGTTGGTGTGTTCCACTCCAAGTACCGTCGGCATTTAGTAGTGGTACTTCTGCAAGAATCGGCGTTCCCATTGGCAAGATAGAGCGATCACCGGCGACTGCAGCCATTGGTAATAGAGGGATTCCTGCGCTGCCCATTACCGATAGGTCATCTCTTGCTTCAAAGAATACGAAAGATGGGTTTTGTTCTAACAGCTCTTTAACGACTTCTGGATCATTCGCCAACACCCACTCTTTGATCGCTTTCAACGACATCTTTTCGCGGGGAACCAAGTCTCGTTCGATCAAAACACGACCAATACTCACGTAAGCTTTGTTGTTTTTTCCTGCGTACGCAAAATACTGCAAGGTATCGTCATCACCAAAGTGCACGAAACCGCTACCTTGTACTTCCATCATAAACGGGTCGATACGGTTAGCAGCGTAGCCAAGTTCAAGTCCTTGACCGTCTAAGGCGCCATTGTAGATCTCTCCACGTGTTGGACACTCTTTATCGCATTCCGGAAGGCCATAAACCGGGTAACGGTATTCTTCATTCGCTTCATGGCGCAACTCCATTACTGGAGAGAAATAGCCTGTGAAAAGCACATTGCCCTGCTTATCTCCACCACCAAGCTGAGCCGTTTGAACCCCAAAGTTTGCGAGTTCACTTGGGTCACCACTTAGCATCGCCCACTCATTAAGTTGCTTGTATAGCGGCTCGTAGATTTTCGCCATCGATGGTGATCGAGACACAACCATCTCAGCTTGCTCAGCAAATGCCGTGTAATCTCTTGGTTTATTAGACTCCACTACATCGACCTTATTTAAGGTGCGAGGAAATTCATCATCAAGATGTTGTTGAGCGAGATCGGTGGGTTGAGCACAGCCAAATAAAACAGTGGCAGCGACAAGGGGAAGCCATTTTTTAATCACAAGAGTCATCCTAAAAATTCTATGCATCGAGGATGACAAAAACGATCAGATAACACAATCTTAGTTTGTAAGAGTTTACAAGAAGATAACCTATCGGACGGAGTTATCAGTGTGGCCTTTTAAACGAAAGACGGGATTGTAATGACTCTCTGAATCCAGCGTCATTTCTGTGTTGTCAGAATTGGTCATTCGGAAGCGGTACGTCTTATCTCCCGCTTTATACTCGAAGTAGTTGCCGTCAAATTCAAAACTGGTCGCGATAATCGAACCAGCGACAGACACTCCATTGGCATTCAACACAAACTCATCTGTCGCATAATGAGCCACATCTTGCTCAATCCAAGTGCCATACAGCAAATGATTTGGCGTTGCTGCATCTTGTAGCCGTGTGATGACATCACCATAAAGCGATACGACAGCAAACGAACCGACCAGAGCCAACACCATCAGGCAACGCTCTATGATCTTGCGCTTCAATGGAGATTGATTGCGCTGTTCAGCCTCAGTGTAGAGGCCTTTAGTAATCTCATCGATTTTATTCTTTTGTGCTGAAGCTTGCGGCATTCGGTTACTACTCATGAAGATGCTGTGCGCATTCTACACTGAGACACTTTAGATAATGAAGCCTAGATGAGAATTGTTTGCGCTTTATTCCAAAAAGATGTTGTTTAGTTTTGAATTTAAATGCTAAATTACCGAATAAATAAACAAATTGGACTTGTTCTGTGAAATTAAGAAGTACAGCGCTAGTAAAAGGCTTTAGACAAT
>NZ_MCYD01000551.1:0-2507 GCF_002876325.1 Vibrio sp. 10N.261.52.A1 | reverse complement strand
GTATAGCATTTCGTATATAGTTTAATTATTGATTAAAGGATTAATATCTATTTGTATATTAGGTGAGCACATGATATCCCGCCAGGTTTGCTTAGGGCTAGCATTAACAACGCCTGTTTTTGTATTTGCTCAAGAAAACTCGCTAGATCAATTGATGTCAATGAGTCTTGAAGAGTTATCGATGTTAGATGTCGAAATGGAAACGGCGTCAAAAGTGACGCAGAAACTCACCGACATTCCTTCCTCTGTCTATGTACTTTCTAACGAACGCATACAGCGTAGCGGCGCAAAATCTATTGCGGAAGTGTTGGCACTTGTCCCTGGGTTAAAAGTCACTAAGTTCAATGAAACATCGTGGTTTGTGTCTACACGTGGCTTTCACGATGGCCTGTATAACAAAATGCTGGTCATGATGGATGGTAGAAGCCTATTTAGCCCAGTCTATGGCGGCACGTATTGGAGCGATGTTGACTATGTGCTTGCTGATATCGAGCGAATCGAAGTACTAAAAGGGCCTGGAGGCACGATTTGGGGAGGCAATGCCGTGAATGGTGTGGTGAACATCATTACTAAGTCTGCCAATGATACACAAGGAACCTATCTTTCTGGCGTCGCTTCTAATACCGATAATTACGAGTTTAGTGTTCGTCAGGGCTTAAGCCTAAACGACAATGTCAATGCTCGAGTATTTTACAAGTATCGTGAAGAACCACCGTATCGTGTTGGTGAATCTAAAAAGTGGAAAGCACAAACCGCGGGCATGGTGTTTCAGCCGAGCAATGCCGAAGATAACTGGTCCTTACGCATCGGTGGTGAAAAGAGCTTTCATGAGTCAGAGTTATATAGCGTCCAATATGACCAAACAGGAACGTTTGTAAGCTCAAAAGCCAACGACTTCGATAACAAAAGCCAATCTGCCTACATTCAATTTAACGACTCTCGTCACTTCGATGAAAATTCGACGCTCTCTTATTCCCTATGGGGTGAGTATAACGAAGACAATGCTCCGGATGCCCCGGGTAGCTATTCGACGATTGATTTTGATTCAACCTACATCAATCAATTGTCAGCCAATCATCAAATAACACTCGGTGGTGGTCTCCGATACATGTACCTTGATTTCTCATCAAGCCAAGTTGCTGATGTGGATTGGTATAACCCTGATTACTACGGTCGTGCTTATAACATTGAATCAGCGAACGATTATATCGCCAACGCGTTTGTTCAATCTCAAATTCAAATGACGCAAGCGCTTTCTATTACTATCGGCGCGAAAGTGGAGCACTTCACACAGAATGATTCAACAGAGATCTCACCTCAAGTACGAGGTTTATATAAAGTAAATCCACGTCATTCTGTATGGGCAGGGCTTAGCCGTGCAGTTGTTGCGCCATCTTATATGGATTCAAACTCCACATACTACTTCAACAGTTATTCAGCTGATTCTAACAACAGCTACCTAGATGTTTATAAGTCCAATGCGGACCTAGACATTGAGAATGTTGTAACGGCTGAGATGGGTTATCGCTATTCGAATAATGCAAATTTGGAACTCGATGCCACAATTTACCTAAGTGAGCACGACAACCTTCGTTTCCACAGTTATGACTCGACAGACATCCCTGCGAGCCATGTTTATGTTGGTGCACTGTCTGATGACTATAAAGCCAAAACATACGGTTTAGAGTTAGGGGCAAGCTATCAACTCTCTGAGGACCTAACCAGTTACCTAAGTTACGCCTATGCAACGTTAGAAGGTGAAAACAAAGGCGGTGATCCTAAATCCAGTCCGCAGACGAGCGTGTATTACGATATTGATAACGAACATCTCGCTACAGCACAAATTATGTGGAATATCACCGACAGCTGGCAATTTGACCTCATCGGTCAATACATCAATGTAAATTATCCTGATTACTGGACTGCAGCAGACGGAACTCAATATGAATGGCAGTCATACCCACATGAAATTACCTTCGATGCTCGTTTAGCATGGAAAAAATCACCAGCGGCACCTTTGATAGAAGTTGTGGTTGAAAATATTGGTAAAAGTAATGGTTATCAAGCCGAGCGAACCTCCCCAAAAAGTGTCAACCAAGAGTCAGTTTATGTGAGGGTTTCTCATGAGTTTTAATTGGGTTAGAGGCCAAATTACACTCTATGTCTTCACACTAGTGCTGCTCATGAGTTCCACGACTACGTCTGCGGCTAGCTTTAAGTCGTATGAAGTCAAAGCTGTATATCTGTTTCGAATTGCCAACTTCATCCGTTGGAACGACGAAAGCACAATGGATACCGTCAACTTTTGTGTGATTGGCGACAAGAAAGTAAGTCAAGTACTCACAGAGATTACAGCGGGGAAGTCGATACGTTCACTCGCTATTAACGTCCAACAATCAATTACGTCTCTGTGTGATATCACTTATTTTTCTGAACTCAGTAATAGTCAGTTCACGCGCAAGGATCATTCACCCCATACTGTAACGATAAGTGATATTCCCAACTTT
>NZ_MCYD01000550.1:0-11476 GCF_002876325.1 Vibrio sp. 10N.261.52.A1 | reverse complement strand
TTCTTGATCTAAGTGGGTGCTAGCCATAAAGTATCAAACTAATATAATAAGAATTTAGATGTGAACGAGGTCGATTTGTCACATTTCCAGCAAACTATCTCCGCTTTGATTGAGCGAGTACAAAATGCCCAAGCAAGCGAAGTTCGTTGTGTTGAAGTTCTCACGCAAAAACCATCGTTTGCATTTATCGAATGGCTTCATGCTCAACCGCTTTTTCCTAAGTTCTACTGGCAGTCACGCGACACTCGTGAAGAGGTGGTTGCGCTTGGCCAGTTACACACATTTTCAGATCCAGCACCCGCGTATGCGATTCTTGGTGAAGACCAGCGAATCTGGGGTGGACGTTCATTTGACGGCCACACTGAAAAGAATCGCCGTTGCATGGAGTCTTTCTTCTTTCTTCCTCAGATAGAATTGATCCGCTTTGACGACACTTGGTCGCTGGCCGTTAACTTATCACCTGATCGCGTTGCGTCGATTAATGCTCTGAATAGGCTGTCTGTTGATGCTGCGATATTGGCTCCCTTGTCTGCGCATATTGAACAGATTAACCACGTTCCAGAAAGAGAACAGTGGGGTGGTTTGGTAGAGAAGGTACTCCAAGGCATCAGTGACGAAGAATATAAGAAAGTGGTTTTGGCGCGTAAAACGACGCTAAAGCTTGACGCGCCTATTTGTGCCGCTCAACTCCTTAAAGCGAGTTATCTGCAAAATCATCACAGCTTCCACTTTATGCTGGTACTGGATTCGAAACACAGCTTTATTGGCTCGACGCCTGAGCGCCTATATAGCCGACATGGCACTGAGCTCGATACGGAAGCACTGGCTGGGACCATTGGTCGTGGTGAAAACGCGACTGAGGATATGGAGCTAGCCAATTGGCTTTCTCAAGACACTAAAAACCTCAATGAGAACCAATATGTGGTCGACGATATCATTGAGCGTCTAACGCCTCATTCACAATCCGTACACGTAGAGAAAGAAGCGCGTCTGGTTCGTCTGCGTAAGGTGCAGCACCTAAAACGCAATATTCACGCGCAGCTTAATAACGGCGTTAATGGCGTTCAGTTGCTTGCCGCTTTACAACCTACAGCAGCAGTAGCAGGACTACCGCGTAAAGAAGCAATGGACTTCATTCTTGAACACGAACCGTTTGCTAGAGGCTGGTATGCCGGCTCTGTCGGTTACATCAGTCATCAACGAGCGGAATTCTGTGTGGCGATTCGAAGTGCATTGATTGTAAACGATCAAGTACAGCTATTTGCAGGTGCGGGGATCGTGCCTGGATCGGTAGCTGAACATGAGTGGCAAGAACTGAATAAGAAGATGTCGACCTTGCTTAGCCTAATCTCTGATCACCCACCATTGGGTGTGGCATCATGAGTCACGACCAAGCTGTATTAAACAGAGTTTGGTGTAACACATTACTTGAAGAGCTTGTCCGCAGCGGTGTTGAACATGTTTGCATCGCTCCAGGCTCTCGTTCAACACCATTAACACTCGAAGCCGAAGCTAACTCTAAGCTAACCTTACACACGCATTTTGATGAGCGTGGGCTTGGCTTCCTGGCTTTAGGCTTAGCTAAAGCGAGCAACAAGCCAGTTGCGGTGATTGTTACGTCTGGAACTGCCGTAGCTAACCTTCTACCAGCGACCGCTGAATCTGGATTAACGCGAGAAAAGCTAATCTTGCTTACCTCTGATCGACCGATTGATTTAGTCGACTGTGGTGCTAACCAAGCTATTCAGCAGCAGGGTATCTTTTCGTCTCACGTTGAAACGGCACTAAACCTTCCAAGCCCAACGACACAAGTTTCTTTGAATTGGCTTTTGACGTCGGTTGATAACGCACTGGCGAAACAGCGCAGCGTCGGTGGGGCTATTCATATCAACTGTCCGTTCCCAGAACCGCTTTATTCCGCTAATAGCGCCGAGATGTATGCGTATTATACAAAGAGCGTGGCAGCTTGGAGAGCTTCAACCAGCCTTTACTCCAACACTTATTTACCGAGCCATTTAAACGCTCAGCCTGTTTCAGCAAGTGATTATGTCGCTCGTAAAGGCGCAGTGATTATTGGTTCTATCAAGAATGAAGCTGCAATTAAAGCCAAGCAGTTTGCGACAGCTTTGGGCTGGCCAGTTTTCTGTGACCCTCAATCGGGTGTCAGCAGTGACTGGAAACACTATGATCTGTGGATGCAAAGTGACGCAGCCAAAGCACAGCTTAGCCAGTGTGACTTTATTATCCAGTTTGGTGAGCGCATCGTTTCTAAGCGTCTTAACCAATGGGTAAAAGGGCAAGCTGCTACATTTTGTTCATCGCAGTACATCGTTGTTTCACCAGATGCGCATCGTATTAATCAAGATCATCTGCCTCAAACTCACATCGTCGCTGATATCGAATATTGGTTATCAGAGCAGCATCTACCAACGCTGTTGGGAGAACATGCTGGTTGGGCGGCACCTTTGGCGGAAGTCGCGAACACAGTTCAACAATTGGCATTGGCACAAATCTCTAATAATGATCAACTTACAGAGTTGAGCGTCGCCGTTGACTTGTCGTCTAGACTTAAAGGCAGAGAGTTATTTGTGGGAAATAGCTTGATGGTAAGGCTGGTGGATATGTTGTCATCAATATCTGCGACTCAAGTTTATAGCAACCGTGGTGCGTCGGGCATTGATGGCTTGGTGGCAACGGCTGCGGGCGTGATAAAAGCGAACCAGAATCCTTTGATGATGCTGATTGGTGACACCTCTTTGTTGTATGACCTCAATTCGCTGGCGCTACTCACTCATAATACAACGCCAATGGTTATTGTGGTCACCAATAACGATGGCGGGGCAATCTTTGATTTGTTGCCGGTTCCTGAGCAACAAAAACAATCTCTATATCAGATGCCTCATGGTTTCAGCTTTGAACATGCTGCTGCGCAATTCCAGCTTGGTTATGCGGCACCAGAAACCTTGAATTGCTATCAAACGCTCATCGAACAACATTTCGAACAAGGTCAGGGTACTTTGCTCGTAGAAGTTAAGACGCCTCCCGAACAAGCGTCTACTTTGCTGAAGCAATTCAGCTCAATGCTCACCGAGGCATTAGCCTAAGGACTTTACATGCTCTACTCCAATTACTACCCAGCTGCACAAGTACCTTCTGACAAACCTTTGCTTGTTTTTTTACATGGTTTACTCGGAAGCGGGGATGATTGGAGTGCATGCCACCCCTTCCTCGAAGATTTTCCTCGTCTTTGCATAGATTTGCCCGGACACGGACAAAGCCGCTTTATCGACCCAGTAGGCTTTGATCATTGCTGTACCAAGATAGTTCAGTGCATCACTTATCAATTGGCAGCGAACGATCTTCCTGCCGATTATCCTATAGTGGTGATTGGGTATTCTATGGGGGGAAGACTTGCAATGTATGGGGTGACAAGCCCTTGCTTTGAAACTCTTAACCTAGAGAAAGTCATCATCGAAGGTGGCAACTTTGGCTTGGAGTGTGATGAAGAAAGAGCACAAAGGTTAGTACATGATACGCAATGGGCCGTTCGCTTCGCGCAGCAGTCGATTGAAGATGTTTTAGACGATTGGTATCAACAAAGCGTCTTTTCTTCACTAAATCATGAGCAAAGACAAACTTTGGTCATAAAGCGTAGTGGTAACCTTGGAGTATCCGTAGCAAATATGTTGTTATCTACTTCGTTAGCTAAGCAACCGGATTTACGTGCCACATTAAAATCTCATGAGCATCAATTGCATTATGTGTGTGGTGAAAAAGATCGTAAATTCATGGAGCTAGCTGAGAATAGTGGCTTTGAATATAGTCAGGTTGATTACGCTGGTCATAATGTTCATTTTGAACAACCAGAAATGTTTTCAAACTTGATTATCCAATGTATCGCTAGTCGTTGATGAACTGACTGAGCGAGTCTCTCGTATCAAGCGCTATAGAAAGCAGAGCAACACCGTCGCGACTCTACGCTAGTCGCGCTCTCTAATAGAACAATGGGAATCACCATGGCTAAAACAGTAGGCATCACAGAAGAAGAACTTTACGCAGCCGTTAACTGGCGCGATGAAAGCAGTCAATATGAAGATATTCAATACCACAAGTCTGATGACGGTATTGCGAAAATCACGATTGCTCGCCCTCAAGTGCACAATGCGTTTCGTCCACAAACCGTAAAAGAGATGATCAATGCACTGGCCGATGCTCGTTACGACGAGAAAGTTGGCGTAATCATTCTAACGGGTCTTGGTGAGAAGGCGTTCTGTTCTGGTGGTGACCAAAGTATTCGTGGTGACTACGGCGGCTACAAAGATGATTCAGGTACTCACCACCTGAACGTGCTTGATTTCCAACGCCAAATCCGTACTTGTCCTAAGCCAGTAATCGCAGCGGTATCTGGCTGGGCTGTAGGTGGTGGTCACGTGCTTCATATGATGGCTGACCTTACTATTGCAGCAGACAACGCTCAATTTGGTCAGACTGGCCCTAAAGTGGGTTCGTTCGACGGCGGTTGGGGCGCTTCTTACATGGCTCGTATCGTTGGTCAGAAGAAAGCGCGTGAAATCTGGTTCCTGTGCCGTTTCTACGATGCTCAAGAAGCATTGGATATGGGCTTGGTGAACACGGTTGTGCCTGTCGCTGATCTAGAAAAAGAAACCGTTCGTTGGTGTCGTGAAGTTCTGCAACACAGCCCAATGGCGCTACGTTGTTTAAAAGCAGCGTTGAATGCTGACTGTGATGGCCAAGCAGGTCTGCAAGAGCTAGCAGGCAATGCAACCATGATGTTCTACATGACAGAGGAAGGCCAAGAAGGCCGCAATGCGTTTAACGAGAAACGTCGACCTGATTTCGACAAATTCCCGCGTAACCCATAGTTTTATCCTCTTCAGAATGAGTCGCTAAATAGCGGCTCGTTTTGTTTTAATGCTCCCGTTTTTTAGGAAACCTTATGAATTCAATGAATTCCCAGCGTCACGCTAAACTGTATCGTTATCAATTACCTATGGATAGTGGCGTGGTGCTGCGTGATAATAAGTTGAACGAACGTGTTGGCTACATTATCCATCTTGAGTGTGATGGTAAGTCTGGTTTTGGCGAAGTCGCACCTTTACCGGGCTTTAGCCAAGAAGATGCCGATCAAGCCGGTATTCAATTGCAAAACGAGCTAGAGCTTTGGAGTCATAACAAACCTAACACCCCATTCGATGAGCTTTATCCGTCAGTGGCGTTTGGTTTTTCGATGGCGTTGATGGAGCTTCGAGGCGATCTCAATGCGGAAGGCAACTACCAAGCTGCGCCTCTATGTACCGGTGATCCAGATGAACTGATCCCAGTGCTTAATGAGATGGAAGGTGAGAAGGTCGCTAAAGTCAAAGTTGGCCTTTACGAAGCGATCCGTGATGGCATGCTAGTTAGCTTATTCCTAGAGTCGATTCCTGATTTAACGCTAAGACTTGATGCTAACCGAGCGTGGAAGCCTGAAAAAGCGAAGCAGTTCATTAAATACATTTCGCCGTCACTTCGTCAGCGCATTAGCTTTATTGAAGAGCCTTGCCAAAAGCCAGAAGATAGCTTGGCCTTTGCCATCGACCATGGCGTAGCAATTGCTTGGGACGAAACACTGCAAGAGGCGGTGCGCAATCCTGAGTTTGATTTAAGTGATTTAACTGGCGTTAAGGCTGTGGTAATTAAACCAACCTTAATCGGCTCGGTAGAGCGTTGTGTGGCAATTATTGAGCGTGCACAGCAACTTGGTATTAAGCCTGTTCTAAGCTCAAGTATTGAGTCGAGCCTTGGCTTAACTCAGATTGCGCGATTGGCACAGCAGTACTTGCCTAATGAAGTGCCGGGGCTTGATACGATTGGTTTGTATCAACAACAGCTTGAAGTGCCATGGCCAGGTTGCCAACTTCCTGTTGCGATGCTTGAACAGCAGCAACTAATTTGGTCTTCATAGTCTGATTGTTCGGTTGGCTTAATCAGTTTTCAATCTTTAACTTGGTTATCTTATGATGCGCCCACAATCTAATCATCACCCGCTCTGGGTACAGTGGGCGCAGCAGAACCCACATCAAACAGCATTCGTTACTCCCAACTGCGCTTATACTTGGCTGCAAGTTGTGGCGTTAGTGAGTGATTACCAACAACAGTTATCAGAACAAGGCCTCTCGGAAGGCGATGTGTTGACCATTGTTGGTAAGAACCAAGCCGAAGTACTCCCAGTTTATCTAGCGGCACTGAACCTAGGCGTGCTTTGCGCGTTCACTATGCCTCAGCCATCACTTCGCTTAGTACAAAAGCTTGAATCGCTTTATAAGCCGTCGGCTAGACGTTATTTATGGTTGCTAGAGAGCAGTGGTTTAAATCAATCAAACCTTGCTGAACCAAACGCTCAGTTACTTACATTGCCTTGTTTGAGTGATTTGAATGTTGATAAAAAACTGAATGTTGATGACAAACTAGCAGCAACGTCAGAACTTTCCTGTTTCAGTCTTCAAAACCTCGCGAGTATCGTATTTACTTCAGGTTCTACCGGAAACCCTAAAGCGGTGGCTCACACACTTGAGCAGCACCTATATTCAGCTTCCGGATTACTGGACGCCTTCCAATTTAAAGGCAGTGATACGTGGCTACTGAGTTTACCTATGTACCATGTGTCGGGGCTGGCGATTGTTCATCGTTGGCTCGTTGCTGGTGGCTGTATAAAAATGGGTATTGGTCAGCTTGAATCCGATATCAAGGGCTGTAGCCATGCTTCGTTGGTTGCTACTCAGCTACATAGGTTATTAAAGAGTAAGCAAGCACTTACTTTAACTCATGTGCTGTTAGGTGGGAGCCATATTCCAGAAGCGCTTGGCCTTGAAGCTCAGCAAATGGGGATTGAGACTTGGCTTGGTTATGGCATGACGGAAGCGGCCTCAACGGTGACAGCAAAGCTTGTTGATGCGAGCAGCACTGCCGGTTTTGTACTGAGTCATCGTCAATTGAAAATTGAAAACCAACGTATCTATATTGGAGGCAATACCCTCGCTTCTGGTTACTACTATCAAGGTATTTTAACCCCACTAGTGGATGAGAATGGCTGGTTTGATAGTAAAGATCTTGGTCAATGGGATGGCGAGCAAGTGTCGATTATTGGCAGAGCCGATAATCAGTTTATTTCTGGTGGTGAGAATATTCACTGTGAAGAAATTGAGAGGGCACTTAGTCAACTTCCTGAGGTTGAGCAAGCCTTTATCATACCCGTTGAAGACAGTGAATTTGGCTTTAGACCCGTTGCGATTATTGATTGTGATGAAATGCCAACCAAAGTGTGGTTTGCCGAACAGCTACAAGGTAGCCTAGAGCGATTTAAGTTGCCTATCGACTACTACCGCATGCCAGAGCAAGAACAACTAGGCATCAAGGTATCGAGAGCGGGATTGGCGCAGTGGTTACAAGAGGTTCGTTCTAAATAAAACGAAGCGCAATACACGGTGACTAGTCGTAATTGCGCTTCAGGGGGTTGTGATGGTGGTGAAGCCATCACAAATTCTTACTATCTTATCTTGTCATCAAAGGTATCGTGTTAAGCGAGAGCCTTCTTCATTTGTTCTGCGACCTTATCCACTTTTCCTAAGCCAATGATAACTTGCAGTCCACCTTTACCCACCGGAACCACACCTGCTGCTCCTAGTTTCTTCAGTTTGTCACTGTCGGCGATTGAAGAGTCTTTTACCGTTAGGCGTAGGCGAGTGATGCAGTTATCAACTTCAAGGATGTTGTCCGCACCGCCAATCGCTTCAATGTAGTTGTTAGTTAGGTTCACGAGTGCTTCAGGAGATGCAGTCTCGCCTTCAGCTTCCATCTCTTCACCACGACCTGGAGTACGTAGGTTGAATTTGATGATAGCGAAGCGGAAGATGCAGTAGTACAGCGCGAAGAACACAACACCTTGCACCAATAGCATGTACCAGTTCACTGCTAGTGGGTTTTGGCTAGACAGTACCAGGTCAACAAATCCTGCTGAGAATCCGAAGCCTGCCATCCACTCCATGCTTGCCGCAATGTAAAGTGATAGACCTGTTAGCACAGCGTGCAGTAGGAACAGTACCGGAGCAAGGAACATGAAGCTGAACTCTAGCGGCTCTGTGATACCTGTGAAGAATGAAGCCATAGCCGCAGCAAGCATGATAGCGAATACTTGGTTCTTATTTTTCGTATCAGAGCAGTGGTACATCGCCAATGCTGCTGCCGGTAGACCAAACATCATGATTGGGAAGAAGCCCGCTTGGTACATACCCGTTTTACCAGGGATACCAGTGCCGTTAGCAATAGATTGCGCGCCGCCCAAGAAGTTTGGAATGTCGTTAATACCAACAACGTCGAACCAGAACACTGGGTAAAGTGCGTGGTGCATACCTACGGATAGGAACAAGCGGTTGAAGAAACCAAATAGACCCGCACCGACTGCGCCCATGCTCTCTAGCTTGATGCCTAGCACGATAAGTGCGTCGTAAACTGCAGGCCAGATGTAGAGAAGAGCAAATGAAAGCGCCATACCTGCAACCGAAGTCAGGATAGGAACTAAGCGTTTACCGCTGAAGAATGCGAGAGCCTGAGGCAGCTCAACGGTCGAGTAGCGGTTGTAGATCTCAGCTGAGATGATACCCACGATGATACCGACAAACTGGTTACTGATTTTTCCAAAAGCCGCTGGCACTTCACTTGCCTCAACATTAAGCAACTGTGCGACTGAGCCTGGGTTTAGCAACGTGGTGACGACAAGGAACATCACGAAACCAGATAGCGCCGCGGAGCCATTTTTGTCTCGGCTTAAGCCAAATGCGACACCGACAGCAAAGAGAACTGCCATGTTATCAATGATTGCACCGCCAGATTTGATCAAGAATGCGGCCAAAATACTTTCTGAACCCCATCCAACAGGATCCAACCAGTAGCCAATACCCATGAGGATTGCGGCAGCTGGCAGTGTGGCTACGGGAACCATCAATGCCTTACCTACTTTTTGCATATACCCAAGTATATTCATACGTGCCCCTAAATTTTTAAATTAATTTTTTTAATGTTTCTGCTCACCACTATTTGCAACCAAATATTGATCAATGCAGTATTTTAAGTAACTGCGGCTATTAGAAACTTATTTCTTAATGCAAACAAACGAAACGGGTAGTACTATGAATTAAAATTTTTAATGCATGAGTGCTTATGGCAAACCATCAGTCTTTACTTAGAAATCTTCATACCTTTAATGTCGCAGCAGAGAAAATGAGCTTTACGCTGGCTGCTAAAAAGCTTCATTTAACACAAGGAGCGGTGAGTCATCGTATTAAGGTGTTAGAAGGTGAGCTTGGCTTTAACTTGTTTGTGCGAGGCACACGTAAGCTTGAGTTGACCGAAGAAGGTCAGCGCTTTCAACGGACTTTGTCAAAGTCGTTAAGCTCGATTTTTGGTGAGATTGAAGACATTACCAACACCGATCTCTATGGGCAGATCAATATCGGTACTAGCCCAGCGTTTGCTAACAGCTGGTTGTTGCCTAGGCTCGCAGACTTTAAAAAAAGATACCCTAAATTTAATCTCAATATCTTTTCGCAAGAAGAACAGGACTTTCACCAAAACCATCTTGATATAGCCATCTATTACGGTGCGGAAGATCTTAAAGATATGCACCGACAACGCCTTTTTGGTGAAAAGTACATTCCGGTTTGTACGCCGAGTTATGCCGCAGAGCACAAGATCTTTGATGATGGTTTGGATTCGCTTCATAGGATTAATTTTATTCATGCGTTAGGCTCCGACGTTTGGCAGCGCTGGATTAAGCACAACAACTTGGATGTAAATCTGTTCGAGCAGTTTTATTGTGTGAGTCACCGAGATATGGGCGTTAAGAGTGCTTTGTTCAATATTGGCGTTGCGATGGGGCGCTATCACTTTGTGAAGCAATACATTGAGACGGGGGAGCTTATTACGCCTTACCCAAGCATGGAGACAGATAAAGGGTATGATCTTATCTGCCCGCTCGGTACCGAAAAGCGGCCTAAAGTTAGGACATTTATCAAGTGGTTAGAAGGGCAATTGAACTAGGTTAGTTAATTTAGCAATTAGATAGTTCAAAACAGAATTTATTATCTTTATAACCATCCATCATAATAAGCCATATAAATAACGGATTATAGAATAAGGTCTTATTATGAAAATTGCCCTCATCATTGCAGTATTACTGCAGATAGGCCAAGCCATCACATCGTCAGGGCTGACGCGTTCGCTAGCTGAACTTACTGCATTTGTGTTAGTTGTGGTATTGGTTTTGATGAAAAGAGAGAGCAAGAAGAGTGATAAGCCCCTGTTTGAATAGCGATTTGGTTAAAAGGTTTCAAAAACGATAAAGGCAAAGCCCATATGAGCTTTGCCTTTTTGTTTCTTGTTTCGATATTCGAGCTTCGTAATTTTGTTAGAGATTTAACTCCGTAGGGTTTATGCGAGGGTCAACCAAGCTAACGAACCTGTAGAGATCATCACCCACATCGTAATACCAAACATCAATGGCTTTGGTCCCGCCGCTTTCAGTTTCTCTACAGAGATCCCGCAGCCAATCAAGAATAGACACACAACTAATGCACGCTTAGACACGTCAAAGATGCCTTGGTATACCACTTCAAACTGTGGCAATAAGTCGCTGACTGCGATAGCTGCGCAGTAGAAGAAAATGAAGTAAGGCACGGTAATCTTCTTTTGATCACTCTTGAAGATCATTGCGCTGACCAACGCGATTGGGATGATCCACAGTGCACGAGCGAGCTTAAGTGTTGTCGCGGTTGTCAGTGCTTCTTCACCATATGCAGATGCGGCACCAACAACTGAAGAAGTATCGTGAATCGCGATGGCTGCCCAGGTACCGAACGTTTGTTGGCTCAATTCAAGTGCATGTCCAATCATCGGGAATAAGAACAGTGCTACAGAGTTCAATACAAAGACGGTAGCCAATGCTAAACCAATCTGTTCGTCTTCTGCTTTGATTGCTGGAGCGACCGCAGCAATCGCACTACCACCACAAATTGCAGTACCAGAAGAAATCAGGTAACCAGTAGTACGGTCCAGTCCCATACGTTTTGCTAAGAACCAGCCAATAACCAATGTGCCGATGATAGTGGTAATGATCAAACCAATACCGTCACCAGTCACCGCTAGTGCTTTCTCAAACTGAATGCCAAAGCCCAAGCCGACAATTGAGTAGGCCAGCAGTTTTTTAGTGATTTTGCCAACCTCTACGTTTTCAGGTACCAAGCCTAAGCTTGCAAGTAGAAAACCGACAACCAGCGCGGTAGGTGAGCTTACCCATGGGGTTAAGCAAAATAGAGCAGCGAGATAAAATGGAATGGATTTATTCATTTTCATTATATTGTTTTTATCGTTTCTGGTTATGGCAGCGTAGCGAAGACTATACGCTTAACTTGATGATAAGTAA
>NZ_MCYD01000549.1:0-9275 GCF_002876325.1 Vibrio sp. 10N.261.52.A1 | reverse complement strand
TGATTTGCATGATTCTTGGAGTCAGTACAATTTTTGGGTTTTATTACTACGTAAAACCAGAGTTGCCTGATGTTGCCACTTTGCGCGACGTAGAACTCCAAACACCGATGCAGGTCTTCAGCCAAGACGGTAAATTGATCTCTCAATTTGGTGAAAAGCGTCGTATTCCAGTGACTTATGACGAGATCCCTCGCCACTTAGTTGAGGCTTTGATTGCTACCGAGGATAGCCGTTTTTACGAACACCCTGGTATTGACCCAATCGGCATTACTCGTGCAGCTATCGTAGTAGCAATGTCGGGTTCGGCAAAACAAGGTGCGAGTACCATTACTCAGCAGCTTGCGCGTAACTTCTTCTTATCCAATGAGAAAAAGATCATGCGTAAGATTAAAGAGATCTTCATTGCGATCCATATTGAGCAACTGCTTAGCAAAGAAGAGATCATGGAGCTTTACGTCAACAAGATCTTCCTTGGTCACCGTTCGTATGGTTTCGGCGCTGCAGCACGCGTTTACTTTGGTAAAGATCTTCCGGATCTAACCCTGAGTGAACTAGCGACCCTAGCAGGTATGCCAAAAGCACCTTCAACCATGAACCCTATCTACTCTATTGAACGCGCGACCAACCGTCGTAACGTTGTATTGCGTCGTATGCTCGACGAGAAATACATCACTCAAGCCGAGTTTGATGAAGCAAGCAATGAACAGCTTGTATCAAAGTACCACGGTGCAGAGATCGAACTGAGCGCACCATACGTGGCAGAAGTGGCACGTGCTTGGATGGTTGAACGCTACGGTGAAGACGCATACACCTCTGGTATGAAAGTCTACACAACCGTTGATTCGAAGCTGCAAAAAGCGGCAAACCAAGCTGCGATTAAGAACCTGCTTGACTACGATGAGCGTCACGGCTACCGTGGTGCTGAAAAAGTCTTATGGCAAACCGCTCAATCGGCTTGGGACCACGACAAGATCGTGAAACACCTTAAGTCTCAACCAACCTACGGTGACCTAGTTCCTGCAGTAGTGACTGCTGTTGATTCAAAAAGCGCTCAAGTATGGGTGAAGAATCAAGGCGAAGGCACTATCGAATGGCAAGGTATGAACTGGGCTCGTAAGTTCCTAACAGACGACCGTCAAGGCCCAGCTCCATCTCAAGCAAAAGAGATTCTTGCGGTTGGTGAACAAGTTTGGGTTCGTCATGAAGCGATCACAGGTGACGAAGTCTCTGAGGAAGCAACAGAAGAGTCAGCAACTGCAGAATCTGATACTCCGGTAGTTTGGCGCCTAAGCCAAGTGCCGAATGCCAACACTGCATTCGTAGCAATGAATCCGAACAACGGCGCTGTGTTGTCGATGGTCGGTGGCTTTAACTTCGTACACAACAAATTCAACCGTGCGACGCAATCTATTCGTCAAGTGGGTTCTGGTATCAAGCCTTTCATTTACTCAGCAGCGATTGAGAAAGGTTTAACACTGGCTTCTCTTATCAACGATGCGCCAATCAACCAATGGGATAAGAGCCAAGGTACGGCATGGCGACCAAAGAACTCGCCACCAACTTACATCGGCCCTACTCGTTTACGTATTGGCTTAGCTCAGTCGAAAAACGTAATGGCGGTACGTGTACTGCGTGAAGTTGGTTTAGATGACACTCGCAACTACCTAACTCGCTTTGGTTTTGATATCGATGAAGTGCCTCGTTCTGAAACTATTGCACTAGGTGCTGGTAGCTTAACGCCAATGAAAGTAGCGCAAGGTTACTCAGTATTCGCTAACGGTGGTTACTACGTTGAACCTTTCTACATCAGCCGTGTTGAGACTCCATTTGGCGAGACTGAGTTTGAAGCAACACCAAAAGTTGTCTGCAAAGAAGATTGCAAACAAACCATCACGACCGATCCAATGGCGGATGAGTTTGCCGAGCAAGATGTGGATGCGAAAGTTCAATACGCTCCTCAAGTTATCTCTGAGCAGAACGCATTCCTAGTTCGTGAAATGATGTACAGCAACATCTGGGGCGGCGGTGATTGGAGTGCGGGTACAGGTTGGAACGGTACAGGTTGGCGTGCTCAACCACTGAAACGTCGTGATATTGGCGGTAAAACAGGTACAACTAACGACTCGAAAGATACTTGGTACAGCGGCTATGGCCCAGGCATGGTTGCAACGGTATGGGTTGGTTTTGACAACCACAATCGTAACCTAGGTCGTACTAAAGCGAACTCTAACCTTGGTAAGAACCAGATTACAGGTGCGGAAGCTGGTGCTAAGACAGCAGAACCTGCATGGGTAGACTTCATGGGTACGGCATTGGCAGGCGTTCCAGCACAACGTAAAGAGATTCCAGAAAACATCGTTCGTGTTCGTATTGACCGTGATACAGGCTTACTGACCAACAAGTACGATAGCTCATCAATGTTTGAGTACTTCGAGAAAGGCACTGAGCCAACTGAGTACATCACTGAGCGTTTCAATGATGATATCTACTCCACCTCTTCAGGTGAAACGGTAGAAGAACTGTTCTAAGCAGTTCTTTAAACCTAGCAACATAAGCAAATAAAAAGGGTTGATATGAATTCATATCAACCCTTTTTTAATATCTGCTGTGCGAAGGTTAAGCTAAACGACCTTTTCCAATTGAGTGCGAATCGTCTCCGCCAGTTGCTCAAAGCGCCCTTTCAATGGAGAGCCCGGACGGTACGCAACCACAATGCGACGCGAAGGCGTTGGGTTTACCGCAGGTACGTAGCACACACCATCTTTCTGCTTTTCTTTTGGTACTGATAATTGAGGTAGCAAGGTAATCCCCGCGCCTGCCGCAACCATGTTACGCAGCGTCTCTAAGCTGGTCGCTTTAAAGCGCTCATCATCTTTTGCTCCCGCAGCAAAACAGAACCCTAGAGCTTGGTCTCTTAAACAGTGACCGTCACCAAGTGCTAAGACTGTCTGTCCATTGAGTTGAAGCATATCTACTGTGTCCTGCTGAGCCCATTCATGGTCACATGGAACCGCGACACTTAATGGCTCGTCATACACATCAATCTCTTTGAACACCGCCGTTTCATCAACCGCTGCCAGTACTAAGCAGTCCAGCTTGCCATCTTCCAATTGGCTCACTAATTGATGAGTTTGCGCTTCATGCAGGTACAGCTCTAACTCAGGAAAGCTCTCTTTAAGATGAGGGACAATCTTAGGCAGAATGTAAGGACCCACGGTTGGAATGAAGCCAATATGCATTGGTCCGGTCATCGCTTCACCGTGACCACTCGCCATATCCTTAAAAGTCTTCACTTCGTTGAGAATACGCTTGGCTTGTTCAACAAGTTGTAACCCTGATTCTGTAAATATGACCTTCCTTGGACTACGCTCGGTTAACTGAAGTCCGATTTCATCTTCTAGTTTGCGTATTTGACCGCTTAGTGTTGGCTGACTGACAAAGCACGCTTCTGCCGCTTTACGGAAGTGTTTGTGCTCTGCGAGCGCCACCAAGTATTCAAAGTCACGAATATTCATGATCAGTCTCTTACCTCAGGTTTAATAAGAACAAGGGTTTTCATAGCAACATTTAAAAGAAAAATGCTCTTGATAGAATTTACCTATCAAAACCATAACATCAAACGATTAGAGCTATCAAAGAATTTGTCTAATAATGGGCTCAACAAAACGAAACAGAGCAGCGAAAAGCGTTAAGCTCTACTAGAACAAAATTAAAATATCATTTAAGGAAATCAATATGTTTGCATCTAAAGAAGGTCAATCAATCCCTCAAGTAACATTCCCAACTCGCCAAGGTGATGCATGGGTTAACGTAACGACTGAAGAGCTATTCAAAGACAAAACAGTTATCGTATTTAGCCTACCAGGCGCGTTTACGCCAACTTGTTCGTCAAGCCACCTTCCTCGCTACAACGAACTACATTCAGTGTTCAAAGAGAACGGTGTTGATGACATCCTTTGTGTTTCTGTAAACGATACGTTCGTAATGAACGCATGGAAAGCAGACCAAGAAGCAGAAAACATCACATTCATCCCAGATGGTAACGGTGATTTCACAGATGGCATGGGTATGCTAGTTGAGAAAAACGACATCGGCTTCGGCAAACGTTCATGGCGCTACAGCATGCTGGTTAAGAACGGCGTGGTAGAGAAAATGTTCATCGAAGAAGATGTACCAGGCGACCCGTTCAAGGTTTCTGATGCAGACACTATGCTGAACTACATTGCTCCAGAGCACAAAGAGCAAGAGTCAATCACAGTATTCACTAAGCCTGGCTGTCCTTTCTGTATGAAAGCGAAACAGAACCTAATCGACAAAGGTCTAAACTACGAAGAAGTAGTACTAGGTAAAGACGCTACTACTGTAAGCCTACGTGCAATCTCTGGTCGCACAACGGTTCCTCAAGTATTCATCGGTGGTAAACACATCGGTGGTAGCGAAGAGCTAGAAGCTTTCCTAGGCTAATCACTGCCAAAAGGCTAACCCACTCACTTGTGGGTTGGCTAACCCTATCGGGGTGAATCAAGCTTGTGGCTCGCATTAACCACAGTCACAAGCTAAACCTAATAAAACAGAACCACAAAACTGACCCGCTATCCTGACTCACTAAAAACATCACATGAGTTGGAGGGGTTCGTTCAAACTAAATTTAGCCATTGCGAGAAAATTATTATGAAACAAGTCAATGTAGATGTAGCAGTTATCGGGGGCGGTACGGCAGGTCTAGGATCATACCGCGCTGCAAAAGCACACACTGACAGTGTCGTGATGATTGAAGGCGGCCCTTACGGTACAACCTGTGCTCGTGTTGGTTGTATGCCATCTAAACTGCTTATTGCAGCTGCGGAGAGCGTACACCAAATCGAGAAAGCTCCGGCTTTTGGCGTTCACCCACAAGGCGATATCGTAATTAACGGTCGTGAAGTCATGGACCGAGTGAAGTTTGAACGTGACCGTTTTGTTGGTTTTGTTTTAGAAGGCGTCGATGAGATCCCAGAGCAAGATAAAATCTCTGGCTACGCAAAATTCTTAGACGACAACACACTTCAAGTTGATGACCACACGGTGATCACGGCAAAGCGTATTGTTATCGCAACCGGCTCTCGCCCTGCATACCCTGCTGTTTGGAATGAACTTGGCGACCGCCTAATCATTAACGATGACGTGTTCAGCTGGGATGATTTACCAGAATCAGTTGCCGTATTTGGCCCAGGTGTAATTGGTCTAGAGCTTGGTCAGTCGCTACACCGCTTAGGTGTGAAGACCAAACTGTTCGGTTTGGGTGGTCAAGTTGGCCCAGTAACTGACCCAGAGATAATGGCTTACGCAGATAAAGCCTTCAATGAAGAGTTCTACCTCGATGCCGACGTGAAAATCGAAAGCATGAAGCGTATTACCACTGAATCGGGTGAGCCGCGTGTCGAAATTCAGTTCATCAATAAGCAAGGTGAGCTAGAAACCAACATCGTTGAATACGTATTGGCAGCAACAGGTCGTCGTCCTAACACGGATAAACTTGGTTTAGAGAATACCTCTCTAGAGCTTGATGAGCGCGGTGTGCCAGTTGCAGACCACTACACACTGCAAACATCGTTACCATCAATCTTTATTGCAGGTGACGCTAGCAACCAACTGCCCCTGCTACATGAAGCGGCAGACCAAGCGCGCATTGCCGGTGACAACGCAGGTCGCTTCCCTGAGATTCGTGCAGGCCTACGCCGCTCTAAAATCTCAGCGGTTTTCTCTGACCCGCAAATCGCGATGGTTGGTGAAACTTACAAAGAGATCACCACACGCTTAGGTACATGTGGTTGTTTCGCAACAGGTGAAGTGTCTTTCGAGAACCAAGGCCGCTCACGAGTAATGCTACGCAACAAAGGCATTCTGCACGTTTACGGCGAGCAAGGTACTGGTCGCTTCCTTGGTGCTGAAATGATGGGACCAAATGCAGAACACTTGGCGCACTTGTTAGCATGGGCACACCAAAACAAGATGACGGTTTCTGAAATGCTAGATATGCCGTTCTATCACCCAGTAATCGAAGAAGGTGTACGAACTGCGCTACGTGACCTCAACGCGAAACTGCACTTAGGTCCAGAGATGGTGAAACACTGTCTAGACTGTGGTCCAGGTTGTTAATCTCGGTCGATTGAGACAGAACGCATAGATTAAATACTAAAAAGGAAAGCCATTGGCTTTCCTTTTTGTTTTTTGGCAACGAGCAAATAACAGATTACCGATTACGCTCCTTCGTCGCTTTCCGGAATGACGTCGATTTAGTTAAGCAACTAAACCAAAACTTAAACCGTCATTCCAGAACTGAGGGACGAGGTATCTGGAATCTCTTAAAACCGTTACTTATCGCTAAATGCGAGAGAATTACTTCTCAGCTGCAATCACAGAGATCTCAACCAGTAGTGCTTCACGAGCCATGTCGCCAGTCACACATGCGCGAGCAGGAGCGTGACCTTCAGGAACCCATGCATCCCATACTGCGTTCATTTCTTGGAAGTCTTTCATGTCTTTCAAGTAAATGGTTGCGGACAGCATGTGCTCTTTGTCACTACCGGCTTGCTCAAGTAACGCTTCTACTTTATCTAGCATCGTCTGTGTTTGCTCTGTAATGCCTTTTGTTGCATCCGCACAAACTTGGCCACATAGGTAGATAGTACCGTTGTGTTTAACAATACGGCTCATACGTTGCTTGGTTTCTTGGCGCTCAATCATCGATCTTCTCTCTCTATGTCACCGTGATCCAATATCTTGTGACGTGTTATTATCAGGGCAATAAGCATAACGCGAATCAAGCCTAAGATGACATGTCTTCATTGCAATAAAAATGAAAAAATCTTCAACAAACTCGGTCGTTGCCAACGTTGTATGAATCAGCTCACGGTGTTGTCGATATTAAGTTGGGGAGTATGGTGGCTGTTTTTCAGAGAAGACCCAAAAACCATCAACGCCATTGCTTTGATGATGGCCGCTTTCGCATTCAGTGGTTTATTGTCGCTACATTGGATAATGAAGTTTTTGGTACTGCCTTTGAAAAGCAAAAAGCGTTAGCTGAGGTATTTGTAGGACAGGCGATCATCTCAATTATCGAGCTCTTACCTTTTGCCAAACGGCAGATAGAAAAAAGCCCCAAAACCAATCGGTTTTGGGGCTTTCTTAGAAAATTCTAAGAAAAAGCAGTGGTACTTAAATAGACCGGGCTTTTCTTAGTTTGTTCCCCAAAAAGATCAGATTTTTGATCTTTTTTTTAGGGCCCATAAAATCAAGGTGTTATGCAACATTAACCTTAGCAATTATCTGCTCGACTAAGTTCACTTCCAACGCGACTTCATCACATGCATGTTGGCGAGGACACTGGTCACAATCTTTCAGTACCTTCTCAGGCAGCAGAGATTTCGATGTTGGTAAGAAGTCATGCTTCATAAAGAACTCAGGTGTACGGGTCAGCACAAACACTTTCTTAATCGCCATTTGGCGTGCTTTCTCAACCAAGTGCTGAACAATCGCTGTGCCCTGACCTTGACCTTGCCAGCCAGCTTCGACACCCAGTGAACGAATTTCCGCTAAACCAGAGTCATAGACATAGAGCGATGCACAACCGGTCACTTCACCATGATGTTCTGCGACGGCGAATGAGCCAATATCACGCACCAGTTCATTACGAGAGCGAGGCAGGTTTTCACCCATATTCGCCCAGTAAGCGACCATGCCTTCCAACGCTTCAATATCAGTCAAACGAGCAGGACGAACCTTAACGATAGAGGTATCACGCTGCGCCAAACGCTTCTCAGCTTGGTCAACCGCGTAAGCCACTTGCTTCGGTGATACACCACCTAGCGCACTACGTTTCTCAAGACACGATTCAATGGTCAGGATGTCGTACACATCCTCTTCTATCACCTCAGAGAACTCTTTCATCTCTGCGATGGTTAATTCTTCTAGAGCGCAGCCTTTCGCAATCGCCGCGACGACGGTTACACCAACAATATGGTGAGCTTCACGGAAAGGAATGCCTTTCGCTACTAGGTAATCAGCCAGTTCCGTAGAGTTTGCATAACCTTGCTTCGCCGCTTCAAGTGTACGCTCACCGTTCACTTTGATGCCGTCAAAACACAGCGCCGCCATTTCCATACAGTCATTCCAAGTGTCTAAAGCGTCGAACAGACCTTCTTTATCTTCTTGCATGTCTTTGTTGTAAGCCAAAGGCAGTGCTTTTACTGTCATCATCATGCCAGCAAGTGAACCGTATACACGACCTGTTTTACCACGGATAAGCTCTAGTGCATCTGGGTTTTTCTTTTGTGGCATCAGAGATGAACCTGATGTCACAGTATCCGCTAACTCGATGAAGTTTGATTCACCTGAGTTGTAGAAAATCATATCTTCCGCAAGACGCGAAAGGTGAAGCATAGAGATAGAAGCGATCGACATCAGCTCCATCACATGGTCACGGTCAGATACTGAATCTAGAGAGTTACGCGTTGCACGACGGAAACCTAAGTTGTGAGCTAACTCTTCACGGTCCATCGGGTAAGCGGTTCCAGCAAGGGCACCAGAACCCAGCGGACATGTATCTAGACGCTTAATCGCATCATTCAAACGCGAGTAATCACGCTCAAACATTTCAACGTAAGCCAAACACCAGTGCGCAAACGTTACTGGCTGAGCACGTTGTAAGTGAGTGTAGCCAGGAAGCACAGTACCTTGATGCTGAGAAGCAACATTAACCATTTGGCTCTGCAGACGATCAAGCGCTAGCAGTAGTTGGTTACCTTGCTGACGACACCATAATTTCAGGTCTGTCGCCACTTGGTCATTACGAGAACGGCCAGTGTGAAGCTTTTTACCCAAATCACCGACTTTACCGATAAGTTGTTGCTCAACCCAGCTGTGAATGTCTTCTGCATCAGAACGTAGAATCTGTTCAGGATCTTCCATCACCTCAAGTTTTAGCTCATTCAGCGCTAACTCAAGCTTCTGCTGCTCTTCTTCTGTTAATACGTTGACCGACAGTAGAGCTTTAGACCAGGCAATTGAGCCCACAATGTCTTGCTCAGCCAATCGGTAATCAAAACGAAGAGAATCGTTAAAATCTTTAAACCGCGTGTCTGCTGCTTGGGTAAATCTACCGCCCCATAATGCCATTGTGTATCTCCTAATTGCACAGTGCTCACTGTTTTTGCAAATGATAATTCTGATTAAGATTCAGTATTTTTCTGATGGTTTAAACTTACGGCAATTCAAAGTGAAAATAAAGTATTAAT
>NZ_MCYD01000548.1:1369-8317 GCF_002876325.1 Vibrio sp. 10N.261.52.A1 | reverse complement strand
ATATTATCGTTGGTGGTGGCATTGTTGGCGTGTCGACGGCATGGCAACTGCAACAAGCTCACCCTGATAAAAGTATCCTTTTAGTCGAAAAGGAGCGTGGCTTTGCGCAGCATCAAACGGGTCACAACAGTGGTGTGATTCACGCTGGCGTTTACTACGCTCCGGGTAGCTTGAAAGCGGATTTCTGTAAGCGAGGCGCAGAGCGTACTATCGCGTTTTGTCGTCAACATGATATCCCCGTCGAAAACTGCGGTAAGTTATTGGTTGCGACCAATGAGCAAGAAGTTGAGCGCATGAACGCGCTCTATCAACGTTGTCACGATAACGATATTGATGTCGATTTATTGGACCAAGCGCAGCTCAAACTCGCCGAGCCGAACATCACTGGTTTAGGGGCGATTTACGTCAAAACCACCAGTATCGTAAACTACAAAAAAGTCACTGAAGTGATGGCTCAGCAGTTTGTTGAGGCGGGTGGGGAGTTGAGTTTAGGCACGGAAGTTATCCTGGCTGATGAGCAAGACGATGAGGTTCAGTTAACCTGCAAAGTGGATGGGCAAACCTTGCAGTTGAACAGTCGATTTTTGATCACTTGCTCAGGCCTAATGGCGGACAGAATGACCAAGATGCTTGGTATTGAAACTGACTTCCAAATCCTCCCTTATCGCGGTGAATACTATCAGCTTGATCCTAAACATAACCAAGTGGTGAACCACCTTATCTATCCGATCCCTGACCCTGAACTGCCTTTCCTCGGTGTGCATTTAACACGCATGATTGATGGCTCGGTAACGGTAGGGCCTAACGCGGTTCAAGGGTGGAAGCGGGAAGGCTACGGTAAGTTGAATTTTAGTGTTAAGGATACCTTGCAGATGCTGAGCTTTGCTGGCTTTTGGAAGGTGACGGCTAAGCACCTAAAAACCGGTTTGGTTGAGTTCAAAAACTCGTGGTGGAAGGCGGGGTATCTAAAGTTGGTTAATAAGTACTGCCCAAGCATCACTGTGTCTGACTTCAAACCCTACCCGGCAGGTATTCGTGCTCAAGCGGTACTGAAGGATGGTACCTTGGTTCATGACTTCCTGTTTGCGGAAAGCCCAAGAAGCTTGCATGTGTGCAATGCACCATCGCCAGCGGCGACCTCAGCGATGCCTATTGGCGAATACATTTGTGGCAAGATAATGCGTAAAACAAGCAGTTAAATTACCCCAGCTTCAATAATAAAAAAGACCATCATTATGATGGTCTTTTTTTTATCAGCCGCTTACAAAGTAGCAGGCACGCTAGACTACAGGCAAGAGAGTGAACTGCGGCTGCGAGCCGCGACTTCTTCACCGCTGTAACTGTCATAAATGTGGATATCAGGTTCCGCTTTTAGGTACCGTGAGGGGTTCTTTATTTCACGCATCTTGATGTAGTTCTTCTTCGGTGAGACTCGCTCAATCGCTTCTACTCGAAAGTAGGTGTTTGGCTTCGCGAGTATTTCTGCTTCATCTGGTTTGAACGTGTACGCGTTAATGGCGCGACCTGCCGACTTGAGTTCAATTTTGAATTGAGCAGCAGAAGCACCTTCATAAACACCGGCTGAAGAAAAGTGCTTGGCGACACTTGGTAGAGTTGATGTCGATAAAAACGCTTTCTCATGCAGAATATCACCCACGTTGAGTTTATCGAGCAGTGAGTTCTTGATGGATGAGCCACGATAAACCGTACCTTTGTAGTTAGGCAGTTTATTCATGACATTTCGCATGTGGAATACGCGTGATTTCAATGTACGGCCAAACATTTCGGATAAGTAGCCTTCAGGCTCTCCCGCTCTCATGTATTCATTCACCACATCATGGTCAACTCGGCCGTAATTCTTAATGGCAGAGTACTCTTCACTGATCATCTTTTTTTCAGCTTTTACATGGTGCGTCGTTGCCCAATCCATCAGGTCATCCGCAATTTGTTGTTGCGCCTGATAGGAGAGTGAACGGCCTTTAAACTCTGGAAACTCCTCACTCTGTGCCGAAAAACTTGTCAATAAAGAGAGGCAAAGCCCCCAAATAAATTTTTTCATTGCTTGATCCTTAGCTTATGTACAAACGAGAGAGTGCCAAAATGACGCTTCTACTTCTTCGCCTGAATAGAGGTTATATTTCTGAGTATTTTTGGCGGCAGATGCCTTTACCGTTTCCACGCCAATGTAGGTGTGGTTAGAGGTTCGCTCTATCTGGGTGATTCGAAAGTGTGCATTTGGCGCAAATAGAACCTCTGCTTCTTTGCTGTATTCCGAAAGCCCAGCAATGGTGTGCCCCCCCTGATTGATCTTGACTTCAAACAGTACTCGCTTGAGCCTTTGCGGGGAGTTGGGATGCACTACTGAAAAGCGCTTAGCGACTTCTGGGAGAGTCGAAGTTGAGGTAAATGCTGGTTCGACCAACACGTCCCCCTCTTCGAGCTTATTAAGCAGAGATTGTTTTACCCAAGTGCCTCGATAGGCGGTCCCTTTGTATTTTGGCAGCTTGTTGAGTGCCGATTTAACCGTGCGAATGTACTGCCTCGCATCCGCCCCTGCGACACCCCATGTTGAGGTGTCAGTGGCTCTTAGGTAGTCATTAGCGGTCTGATAGCCAGAAATGGAAAAGTCTTCCACTGCTTCCTTTTCATTAGCAGTGATGAAGGAATAGCGCCAATCATTGGAAGCCTTTGACCAGTCTTTGAAGTCTTCTGCTAGCTGGGTCACTTCTTCCTCTGAACGGTTTGGCTGTTTGAGCGAATCAAACGGTTGAGAGAAGGTCGTAAAACTCAGACAACAGAGCAGTAATAAAAAACGAGTATTCATAGTGTCCGCCCTTTATTGGTATTGGTAGCTGTTAGGGCTTAAATCACATGGAATGCCGAAAGTGTTCTGATTGATGACGGCATATTTCAGAGCCCCAAACATATTGAGCTGTTGGCGAGTGACGGCGTCGTACCATTCTGAGATAGGCGAAATCCAATACAGGTCATCATCAGCCGCAACATCAAGCAGTGCGCTCTTAAGGTATGGGTAGTAAATCATGCAGCTACGGCCCGGTTTATCGGTAAAGTTTTCATTTGTATTGCTTAACTTATCGAGTTTTTGATTGAGTTCAGACGTTGGGTTAAAGATGGCGTCGATAGAACGCTCAATGCGCGCATCGTAGCTATCAGGGATGATGTCTGAAATCAGGTAGCGCATAAGGTGAGCAGGCAGCATCTCTGAAAACAGAGCGGTGACTTCACCTTCCCCAGAGGCGTAGTGCCCAGTAGAGATATGCTGAGAATGGATGATCGATGTATAGCGCTGGAATTGGCCCACTTGTGAATGTAGCCACTCAACACCGTTGCTGTCGGAGACACTGATCGCTTCAGCAAGACGAGTTTTTACGATCCCTTTCGCGAGTTGCAGCGTGTTGCCTTGCAGGTGAGCAAGATCCAGTGAGGACGATTTCAGTGCAGAATAAATCAGTGGCGCATTTTTCTGAAGATCAATGCTACCTGGGTAAGTGAAGCTATAAAACTCGACGGCTCTCTTAGCCTGCCATTCACTCTCTAGCGCAGTGGTGATCAAGCCACCAAGCTTTTGATAGCGCTTCGAATGCACATAGGCGCCTTTGCCTGAGTAATTTGCGTGCCAATTGTTGATGTAATGTAGCGACGCTTGTCGTGAAAGGTTCTCTTTTTGAAGGTAAGACAAGCTCCACCCAGCACATGCGCTACCGCCACCACATTCACCTTCAAGCATTGCGCTTGAGTCCAGTAACCAGTGATAAACCTGTTGTTTGTCGAATTCAGCTTGCTTTTTTAGACGTTGCTGCGCAGAAAAATCCAGCAACTGTTGTTCCAACCAACGCTCCTCTGCTTCGGCATTCCAACCATGATCAATTAGGTTACTAAGGTAATCGAAAAGCACGCGTTTTACTGCTTCTTTGCTTGGCGGCAAGATCTGAGCAATAACGCTATCTTCAGATGGAATAAATGGGCGAGTTTCTGCTGGCACCCAAGCGTACTCAACGCAACCCCTAAAGTTTGGATCGCCTCCTAGAATGCCAATACGAACGCATTTTTCGTAACCACTTTGCAGGACGATCTGTTTGTTTCGTATTTCTTGTGTTGTTGCTGGGCGCCCTAGAATACTGCGTGTCATCTCATCAATGGCGCTGCGCTCGGCTTGTCCCTTGAAGAAATTATGCATGGTGTCGACCGAACCTGAACGGAATAGTCGCTCTATGGCGATATCACCTTGTGTGAACATCTCTCTTTGTAGCTTACTCATCAGTAGATTGACATGATTATCTGCCGTTTCGATGATCTGTGTTTTAGCCGCAAGTGTGCGTGCATACAACTGTTGAACTGCAGCTTGGTCTAGCCCCTCAATTTGACCTGTTCGCAACTCATTCAGTTTGGCAATGGCTTGATCTAGCAGGTTCTGCTGACAGTGCTGAAGTTTGGCCAATGCGCGGTTCGCTTGGCGTTTTGAAGGCAGTGCTGGTGGTAGGGAGTTACTCTCTTCAATATCATGATCAGGATAAAGGTCTGCCAGCACTCGAGTTTCTTCGCTACAGCTAGCGGCAATGTCCGATGCAAACAGACGAGAGTCTTTATGGTCAAGAGCTAGTTGACTAAAGATGGCCTTGCGGAGCTCGTGATCGACCGCGGTGATCAGCTCTTCCGCCATAATGGTCTGAGCCTTTACCACCTCTTGATAATGTTGTTGGTATTTGAGGGCAAGATCGGTGGCAAAGCCGCGTGCAACGGCGTTCAACATCGCTTGCTGATCTGAGGCGAGTTCTGCCCAATAAATTTTGTCTCTTAAATCTTGCTGGGTGACGAGATCCTCATGAACGTGATAACTGTAATGGTTACCTGCTGCAATTCTATCCCAGCGACTACTCAAAATTTGGCGGTCGATCTCTCTCGCCGGCAGCTTTAAAACGCCAAACCAATCGACGAGTCCCATTACAGTGGCAAATCGATCGTAAGAGGTACGTGATTCATCTTGGAAGCTAGTTGCGACCTCATTTGCCCAAAGTCCAACGGCAACCGCGTCGCCAATCGGTCCTAGAGCTTCTAGTGCACCTTGCGCTAGCCCTGTCGTTGAACGGCCCAAAGTGTCCATTAGTCTTGCCGCTTCTTCAGGTGCTAGCGTAACAGCTGAGGCGGGTCCTGTTTCTAGCAAGGTAGCAGTTTCAGGGAAAACATCACTGGCTTCAGAGAGAGAGGGTTTTAAGTCGACAATGTGCTCTGGCGTTGATGGAAAAAGGTTTTCAGGCGTAATACCTTCACCGAAGGCATCATAGTTTTTCTGTCGGATCTGATGAAAGCTTTCGCTGTCCAAGACGTTATATTCGTCGCCGATGTTACAGACCTGAAAGGCATTAACGTTGGATGAAATCATAGCAGTAATAAGTGCTAATCTGTTTAACTTCATAGGTTTATCCTTATTGTTAGTGAAGTTATATGCTTAATTTAGAAAGCAAAAAGCCTCTCCTTGCCGAGATGGAAAAGAGACAGCTAGAGGTTGTGTTTAGGGGTACTTCGAGAAATCGTTTACTCAAATCACCCGGGCAGTGAGATGAGGTTTTCGCTTTGGCGTTGTGATTAGGGGAATTGCCTCCCCCTAATCAGTTTCTATCAAATGCTGTTGAGGTTAACGGTTTAGCTTAAAGGTACTGACTGCTTGCGTGAGCTTTTCAGACAGTGCTATAAGTTCCGAGGCTTTCTCTTGGTTTGATGCCGACAAGTTGTGTGTTTCGCGGGCTTTGTCATTGACGTCAACGATACTTTGATTGATTTCGCCAGCGACAAGAGTTTGCTCTTCAGTCGCTGTGGCTATCTGTGTATTCATGTCTTCAATAATGGTAATAGAGCTCGAGATTTCATTGAGTGAAGCCTGTGCTTGTTTCGCATTCTCCATGGTGACATTTGATGCCTCTCTGTTCATCTGCATCATTTCCATAGAGCTATTGGCTTCATGTTGCAGTGAAGTAATCACCTCTTGAATTTCGTTGGTGCTCTGTTGAGTTCGGTTAGCTAGGTTACGAACCTCGTCAGCAACAACTGCGAAACCTCGGCCTTGCTCACCTGCTCGCGCAGCTTCGATGGCAGCGTTAAGAGCAAGCAGGTTGGTTTGATCTGCAATGTCCTTGATCACGTCCAGTACGGTGCCAATACTTGAGGTTTTCTCACCCACGGTATTGATCACATCAGACACTTCCTGAATACCCTGAGAGAGGCTCACAATACTGTGATTCACGGTATCAAATGTTTGATTGCCAGACTGTGCTTCTTGCGCTGCTTGCATCGCTGCTTCTGAAGCTCGGTGGGCGTTTTGCGCGACCTCATCTACAGCGACAGACATTTCGTTCATTGCCGTCGAAGTCTGCTCTAACTGTTCCATTTGCGAAGCGGAACTTGCGTTTACACTATCGGCTGCGTTGGTTATGCCTTCGGCAAAGATAAATAGGTCGTTCGATGAGTTACGGATGGTCTCAATTGTGGTGCTCAGCTCATTGACCATATCGTTAACGGCAGCATTGATACCAATCGCTTTGCCCTGTTGTTGTTTGATTGCGGTAAAGTCACCAGAGGCCACTTTAGCTACGGTCGCTTCTATTTCGCTTGGCTCTCCACCTAGTGGGCGGTAAACCAAAACTTCAACAACGTAGTACACGCAACCCGCGCAAATAAGCAGTAGCGTCAAAGAGGTGATCAGAGTTTGAGTCAGGTTATCTTTTGAGTCCTGATTAACAGTGGTCTCTTTATCCCACGCCCATACACTCCAACCAAGATCGTTGATTTTAGCGCCTGCTGCCAAGAACTCTGTATTCTGATAAACGTACTCGAAGCTCTCTTCTCGCGTGGTGTCTCTGTTCGCAAAAGCTGGGATCTCGTTGAAGATATTTCTACCTATCAAAGACGCGTTTTGTGCGGCTAAGATAAAGC
>NZ_MCYD01000548.1:0-644 GCF_002876325.1 Vibrio sp. 10N.261.52.A1 | reverse complement strand
CTAAGATAAAGCCATCTTCACGAGTGACGAAGATTTTATTATTTGTGGTGAGATGCTCGGTGAATCTGGTCAGGTCTTCAACCAGGATGTTTAGAGCAACAACGCCGACAATCTTGCCTTGTTTGTAGATAGGCGTTGCTAGAGACATTACTTGGTCACCGGTTGACGCCAGGTAAGGACGAGTAATGATTTTGTCCTCGCCACTCATTGCTTTCAAAAACCATTCGCGTTGTTTGGTTTTGGCATTAAAGTTTTCGATGATGCCATTGGTTTTTGACGAGTAGGAAGTACCATCCGCTAGAGAAAAGTAGATGTTAGTAACCTTGGTTGAGCTCATGGCACTATGGAGCGTTGTGATTGCTCGTGATGTGTCGACTTGACCACGCTCATCGAAAGACAGCTCATTGCTCACTACTTTCAAAATATCAAAGTAGCGATTAATTTTCTGTCCGATAGTATCTGCGATAAGTTGAGATTTATATCCCAACTGTTTTTTATAACTTACGGTCGACGAAGTCTCGAAATTCTTCCAGCTTAAAAAGCTTGTCGTCATGATTAACATGACTGTTAGCCCCATAATAGAAAGCATTATTTTTAGTTTAGCACTCATAACTTGTTCCAATATAAGCAGTGTTGATTATTAT